>CAYMGL010000025.1:0-16756 GCA_964389945.1 uncultured Actinomycetota bacterium | reverse complement strand
AGATGGTCCACGAGACGAGACCGGGCGAGACGTTCCTGCTCGGTGCGACGACCTGGCGGGTCGAGGACATCACCTACGACCGGGTCGTGGTCACCCCCGCCCCGGGCGAGCCCGGCCGGATGCCGTTCTGGCGCGGCGAGGGGCCGGGGCGCCCCTACGAGCTCGGCGCCGCGCTCGGCGCCTTCCAACGGGAGGTCGCCGCGGCGCTGGCCGACGGCGACGAGGAGGGCGTGCTCGAACGCCTCCGGACCGAGCACCACCTCGAACGACGGGCCGCCCAGAACGTCGTCGGCTACCTCACCGAGCAGCTCGAGGCGGCCGGGGTCGTCCCCAGCGACCGCACGATCGTCGTCGAGCGGTTCCGTGACGAGATCGGCGACTGGCGCATCTGTGTGCTGTCACCGTTCGGCTCGCAGGTCCATGCGCCGTGGGCCATGGCGATCGAGCGTCGGCTGACGGACGCGGGCCTCGACCCGGAGGTGCTGTGGGCCGACGACGGCATCGTGCTGCGCCTGCTGGACGCGGAGCGGGACCTCGATGGTGTGGGAGGTGGCGGGGACTGGACCGACCTGCTCGAGCTCGATCCCGACGAGGTGGAGGGACTCGTCACCGAGCAGCTCGCCGGGACGGCGATGTTCACCACCGCGTTCCGCGAGGCCGCGGGGCGGGCCCTGCTGCTGCCCAAGCGCCGGCCCGACCAGCGCACCGCGCTGTGGCAGCAGCGCCAGCGCGCCGCGAACCTGCTGCAGGTCGCCAGCCGGCACAGCTCGTTCCCGATCCTGCTCGAGGCCACCCGCGAGTGCCTCCGCGACGTCTTCGACCTCCCGGCGCTGCGCGACCTGCTGGCCGGTCTGCGCTCGCGACAGGTGCGGGTCCAGCGCGTCGAGTCCGACCACGCGTCGCCGTTCGCCGCGGCCCTGCTGTTCGCCTGGGTCGGGCAGTACATGTACGAGTACGACGCCCCGCTCGCCGAGCGGCGTGCAGCGGCCCTCTCGCTGGACCGCGACCTCCTGCGCGACCTGCTCGGCGGCGACGAGCTGCGCGACCTCCTCGACGCGGACGTGCTCGAGGAGCTCGAGGCGTGGCTGCAGCGGACCGTCGACGGCCGCCGCGCCCGGGACGCCGACGAGCTCCACGACGCCCTGCGCGAGCTGGGGCCGCTGTCGCTGGAGGCCGCCACCGCCCGCTCGACCGCGGACACCGCGACCGTCCGCGGATGGCTCGAAGGGCTCGTCGAGACCAACCGCGCCATCGCCGTGCGTGTCGCGGACGACGACGTGTGGGCGGCCGCGCAGGACGCTGCTCGGTTGCGGGACGCGCTCGGTGTGGCACTGCCGCCCGGGCTGCCGGCGGTCTTCACCGAGCCTGTCGACGACCCCATGGCCGACCTGGTCGCGCGCCATGCCCGCACCCACGGTCCGTTCGCGCTGGTCGAGGCGGCCCGGGCGCTCGGGGCCCCCACGCCGCGCGTGGGCGCGGCGCTGCAGCACCTGGTGCGCAGCGGCCGGGTGCTCGAGGGCGCGTTCCGTCCGGGCGGAAACGGCACCGAGTTCGTGGACGCCGACGTCCTGCGCCGCCTGCGCCGCCGGTCCCTGGCAGCGCTGCGCGCCGAGGTCGAGCCGGTCGAGCACGAGGCGCTGGCGCGGTTCCTCCCCGCCTGGCACGCCGTGCGCACCTCCGCGAGCGACCCGCGGCAGCGTGGTCTGGACGGCCTCGCCGAGGTGCTGGCCCAGTTGCAGGGCTTCCCGCTGCCCGCGAGCGTGCTCGAGGAGGACGTGCTGGGCGACCGTGTGCGGGACTACTCCCCGGCGCTGCTCGACCAGCTCGTCGCCGCGGGCGAGGTCGTCTGGTTCGGGGCGGAGCCGCTGGGCTCCAGCGACGGCCGCGTCGTGCTCTGCTTCCGCGACCAGGCCCACCTGCTCGCCCCCCCGTCCGGCGAGTCGCCGTCGTCGGAGCTCCACGACGCGCTCCGCGGCCACCTCGACAGCGCGGGTGCCTCGTTCTGGCCCGAGCTGTTCGCCGCCAGCGGCGTGCCCGACCAGGAGGCGGTGCTGGCCGCCCTGTGGGACCTCGTCTGGTCTGGTGAGGTCACCAACGACACGCTCGCGCCGCTGCGTGGGCTGCTCAGCGCCGGCACGAGCGGCCGGACGGCGCGCCGCAGCGGCCGTCCCGGTGCCCTGCGACGGGCCGGACCACCGGCGGCCCGGGGCCGCTGGTCGCTGACGACCGAGTTGCGGAGCCCTGCGCCGGACAGCGCGATCGGCACCGCGCGTGCCGGTCAACTGCTCGAGCGCTGGGGCGTGGTGACCGCTGACGCCGTCCGTGGAGAGGGCCACAGGGGCGGTTTCGCGGGCGTCTACGAGGTCTTCAAGGCCATGGAGGAGACGGGGCAGGTGCGCCGCGGGTACTTCGTCGAGGGGCTCGGCGGGGCGCAGTTCGCCCCTGCTGGCGCCGTCGACCGCCTCCGCGACCATCGCGAGCCGCCGCGTGACGGGCCGGTCGTGGTCCGGCTCGCGGCGACCGATCCCGCCCAGGCCTACGGCTCCGCGCTGCCGTGGCCCGAGTCCGCCGGCCGACCGGCCCGGCAGGCCGGCGCCCACGTGGTCCAGGTCGACGGTGTCTGCGTGCTCTACGTCGAGCGGGGTGGACGCTCGCTGGCCACGTTCCCGACCACCGCGGACACCGCTGCGCACTGGGGGCCGGCGCTGCGCTCGCTGGTCACCGAGGGCCGGCTGCCGAAGCTCGAGATCACCCGCGTCGACGGCACGGACGTGTTCGACCACCCCCTCGCGGACGCCCTGGAGGAGCACGGCCTGACGGCCGGCTACCGCGGCTTCGTCCTGCGTGGCTGACAGCGCGCCGACCGCCACTGCCGCGCGCAAACCGTGCAGGTTGTGCAGTTCACGCGCGTTGGTGACCTAGTCTGCCCGCGACGCCAAGACGTCACGACCACCAGGAACCAAGGAGCAAGCAATGGCAGACCTCATCGTGCAGAGCAAGGTCAAGGAGCACATCAAGGAGGGCGGCAAGCGCATGGCCGGTGACTTCGTCGACGCGCTCGACGAGAAGGTCAAGGCGCTGGTCGACGAGGCCATCCGCCGTGCCGACGGCAACGGCAAGGGCACCGTCAAGCCCAACGACCTCTGATCTGACCTGACGGACGACGACCCCCGGCACCCTGCCGGGGGTCGTCGCGTCTCGTCGATGACGAGCCCTCGATGTTGGAGCAGCCCGTGCCCGAGGGGGACACCATCCACCGCGCTGCCCGCAGGGTCGGCGCGGCACTGACCGGTGCGCCCGTCGTCGAGGTGCTCCTCCCCCGCCTCGCCGACCCACCGCCACCCCCGGGCACGGTCGTCACCACGGTGGAGGCGCGCGGGAAGCACCACCTGGTGCACTTCGACGACGGGCACGTCCTGCACACCCACATGCGCATGTCCGGCGCCTGGCACGTCGTGCCACGACGTGCGACCCGGCCGCGCGGCCGCGCAGTCATCACCGTCGAGCAGGCAGTCGCCGTCTGCGTCCGGGCCCCGGTCGTCGAACTGCTCGACGAGGCCGCGCTGCGGCGTCACCCGGGGCTGCGGCGGCTCGGGCCGGACCTGACGGTGCCCGGCGTCGACGTCGACGAGGCCGTCGCGCGGCTCGGACGCATGGCGGTCCGTGGCGCCAGTCTCGGTGACGTGCTGCTGGACCAACGGCCGGCCTGCGGCATCGGCAACGTGATCATGCAGGAGACGTGCTTCCTCGAGGGACTCGACCCACGGACCCCGGTCGAGCACGTCGACGAACCCCACCGTCGGCGCCTGTACGCCACGGCGGCCCGGCTCCTGCAGGCCAACGTCGAGACCACGGCCCGCACGACCGTGCCCGACGCCCCCGCCGGCTCGCTGTGGGTCTACGACCGCACGCGCCGGCCCTGCCGGCGCTGCGGGACCCCCGTCCGGGCCGGCCGCACCGGCCGCGACGCCCGTGCCACGTGGTGGTGCCCCACGTGCCAGGTCATCGGTTGAGGCAGCGCTCAGGCGAAGCGCAGGACCTCGCCGACGTCGCGACGGGACGCGGCACGCGGTTCGGCGGCCTCCGGCCAGCCCATGGCGACCACCAGCACCGGGTGCCACGTGGCGGGCACGTCGAGCGCTGCCGTGAGCGCATCGGCGTCGAACCCGATCATCGGTCGGGTCCCGACCCCGTGTGACCACGCGGCGTACAGCAGCGCCATCGCCGCCAGACTCGCGTTGCGCACGCCGTACTCGACCGGGGTACGACCCGTCCGTCCGTCGTAGTAGTCGGCCCGGTCACCGTCCCCGGTCACCCCCGAGAGGTCGGCGAACACGACCACCATCGTCCCCGCACCGCGCACCTTGGGGTGGTTGCTGCCGAGCGCGTCCGCGTGGGCGTCGATCCCGTCGCCCTGCACCACGACGAACCGCCACGGCTGCGAGTTGAAGGCGCTGGGCGCCAACGTCGCCTCCTCGACGATCTCGCGGACGAGGTCGCGCGAGACGACCTCACCGGTGTAGTCGGTCACCGACCGGCGGGTGCGGACCAGCTCGGCCCAGGACAGGTCTCGGTGCTCCATCGGGCGCTCCTCACGGTGGGTGCAGCCGCGCCGGCGCCCTGGGAGGAGGCGCCGGCGCGATGCAGTGCGGGTGGTGTCAGCTGCTCTGGACGAGCTGGACCTCGATCTCGATGGTGATCTCCTTGGAGACCAGCACCCCGCCGGCCTCGAGCGCCTGGTTCCAGGTCAGGCCCCACTCCTCACGGTCGATCTTGGTCTCGGCCGCGAACAGGGCGCGGGTGTTGCCCCACGGGTCCTCGGTGAGGCCGCCGTAGGTCACGTCGAACTCGACCGGCTTGGTGACGCCGCGCATCGTCAGGTCACCGACGAGGCGGTAGCCACCACCGACCTCCTCGAGCTTGGTCGACACGAAGGTGAGCGTCGGGTGCTCCTCGACGTACAGGAAGTCCTCGCTGCGGAGGTGCTGGTCGCGGTCCTCGTTGTTGGTGTCGATCGAGCTGGCGTCGACCGTGACCTCGATGCGCGACTGGAGCGCGTCCTCGGGGACCTCGACCTTGCCCTCGAACGAGCCGAAGCGGCCGCGGACCTTGGTGATCTTGAGGTGGCGGGCGATCGCCTCGATGGTCGAGTGCGTGGGCTCGATGACCCAGGTGCCTGCGGGCGGGAGTTGCGTGGACATTCGTGGTTCTCCTGGTTGGTCCGGGGAGGTCGTACAGCCCGACGGTCGCCGGGTGTTTCGATTTCGAACAAAGCATGCCACGGCCGGGCAGAAAGTTCAACCTTGAACAACCGTCCGGACCCCGACCGTTCGGACAGTGCACGCGGACCGTCCGGATTCCCCCTGTGGTGCACACGTCCCGACCGGTAGCGTCCGTGGCGGGTGCCCGACCAGCACCGCGACCGCGATCCGCACCGAGGAGCCGACGACGATGTCCGAGTCACAGGACACGCTCACCATCACCGACAACCGGACCGGCCAGACCTACGAGGTGCCGATCACCGATGGTGCGATCCGCACGATGGACCTGCGCCAGATCAAGGTCGAGGAGACCGACTTCGGGCTCCTGGGCTACGACCCGGGCTACAAGAACACGGCGTCCTGCCGCTCGGACATCACCTACATCGACGGCGCCAACGGGATCCTGCGCTACCGCGGCTACCCGATCGAGCAGCTGGCCGAGAAGTCCAGCTTCCTCGAGGTGGCGTACCTGCTCATCCACGGCGAGCTGCCGACCAAGAAGCAGGCCGAGGACTGGGTGTACGAGATCACCCACCACACGTTCATCCACGAGAACATGAAGACGTTCATCGACGGCTTCCACCACGACGCCCACCCCATGGGGATGCTGGTCTCGAGCGTCGGCGCGCTCTCGACGTTCTACCCCGAGGCCAAGGACTCGCTGGACGAGCAGACGCGGCACCTGCAGATCGTCCGCCTGATCGCGAAGTTCCCGACGCTCGCCGCCTTCGCCTACCGGCACTCGATCGGCTTCCGTTACTCGTACCCCGACAACGACCTGTCGTTCGCCGGGAACTTCCTCAACATGATGTACAAGACCACCGAGCTGAAGTACGAGCCCGACCCGGTGCTCGAGAAGGCGATGGACACGCTCCTGATCCTGCACGCGGACCACGAGCAGAACTGCTCGGCCACGACGATGCGCGTGATCGGCTCCTCGGACTCCGATCCGTACTCGGCCGCGGCCGGGGCCACTGCCGCGCTGTACGGCCCCAAGCACGGCGGGGCCAACGAGGCGGTCCTGCGCATGCTGGAGGACATCGGCTCGGTCGACAACGTCTCCGACGCCATCGAGGCAGTCAAGCGCGGCGACTTCCGGCTGATGGGCTTCGGCCACCGGGTCTACAAGAACTACGACCCCCGGGCCCGCATCATCCAGGACCTCGCCCACGAGGTGTTCGAGGTCACGGGCAAGAACCCGCTGCTCGACATCGCGCTGAAGCTCGAGGAGATCGCGCTCAACGACAGCTACTTCGTCGACCGCAAGCTCTACCCGAACGTCGACTTCTACTCGGGCCTGATCTACCAGGCGATGGGCTTCCCGACCGACATGTTCCCGGTCCTGTTCGCCATGGGCCGCATCCCCGGCTGGATCTCCCAGTGGCAGGAGAACCTGCTCGACCCCGAGCAGGCGATCGCCCGCCCGCGCCAGATCTACACCGGTGCCGGGGAGCGCGACTACGTGGAGATCGGCGACCGCTGACCGCGCACACACCGAGAACGCCACGCCCGACGGGCGTGGCGTTCCTCGTCGGGGTGGGTCAGACGACGCCCTCGATCCGGGCCGTCTGGACGGTCCCGGCGCCGGCGGCGAGCAGGGCCGCGAGCGCGACGAGTGCGAGCGCGGGCGCCCCCTCCTCCGGCAGGCCGTCGATGGCCTGGGCGAGGGCGGTCGGTGCGGTCACCACGGGCTCCTGCGACGGTGCCGGGGCGACCATGGGGGCCTGGACCTCGTCGGTGGTGGCCGCCGCGGGCGCCGCGGCGGCGGGGGCACCCAGGGGCGCACTGGGGGCGGTGGTCCGCTCCGAGCCACCGAGGCCCACCAACAGGTCGATGGGCGGGGCCGAGGTGACGCCACCGGCGGCCACCACGGTGCGGTCGTCGGTGCTGCGGGCGGGCGACTCCTCGGCAGGTGCCTCGCGCTCGTCGGAGGAGGGCGCCGGCGACGACGTGGGCGTGGTCTCGACGGGCAGGTCCTCGACGACCTCCGTGACAGCGGCCGTGGCCGGGTCCGTGGTCGTGGTGACCTCGTCGGCCGCCTCGTCGACGGTGTCGACGACCGTCTCCTCGACGGTCTCCTCGACCGCTGTCACGGTCGTCCCGATGCCGTCCGGCGCGAGTTCCAGCGCGGTGGCGGGTCCGGCCACGACACCGGTCAGCAGTGCGCTGGCGGCCAGCAGGGTGAGCAGTCGACGGCGGGCCATGGTCGTCCTCCCGGGTGTTCGGCGCCGGCTCCCCCGGCGCCCTCACCCACACCAACGAACGTGACGGCCGGGAGTGACGCGCGATCCGCAGGTGACATCCGGCTTACACGTCGAGCCGGTGGGACGCCGTCGGCGCGAGACTGGCGTTGCACGCAGCGACCCCCACCACAGGATCCGTCGTGACCAGCCCGCTCCAGACCCGTCGCCGCCCCGCGTGGCTCGTCCCTGCAGCCGTGGCAGGCGTGGCCGTCCTCGCCGTCGTGCTCTGGCTGACCCAGCCGTGGCTGCTGTTCATCGACGAGGTCGCCGACGAGCAGCTGCCCACCATCGCCGAGGTCGACGACACCGCCGGGTCCGACGACGAGGCGATGCAGGACGAGGAGCCGATGGCCGACGATTCAGACGCCGAGGCGGACGCGGGCGTCGAGACGATGGACGAGCAGGACGAGGCGATGGAGGAGGCGATCGACGAGAACACCCCGCCGGCACCCACTGGCCCCGTCGTGCTCGCCAGCGGCTCGTTCATCAGCCGCGACCACGGCACCAGCGGCGACGTCGCCGTCGTCCAGCTCGAGGACGGCAGCCGCGTGCTGACGATCGAGGGCCTGCAGACCGACAACGGGCCCGACCTCTTCGTCTACCTCGACGACACGCCCGCCGACGGGCCCGAGGGCGAGTTCGACGACGGCATCTCCCTCGGCGTCCTGCGCGCCAACATCGGCGACCTCGTCTACGAGATCCCCGACGACCTCGACCTCGACGGCATCACCAGCGTCGGGATCTGGTGCGACCGCTTCTCGTCCCTGTTCGGCGCCGCCGACCTCGTCCGCAGCTGAGCAAGCCTCGCATGATCCGGGTGCACTTCCGACAGCGAACCCCGCTACTGGGTGCACCTTCGACGACCAGGCCCCGAACCTGCACCCACCACCGCCGATCGGCGGCGTTGGTGCACCCGGTTCGGAAGTAGATTCGGTGCGGACGCCACAAGAGGTCCTGCCACGACCCGGACACTGCCGATGTTCCCGTTGGGCAGCGTGCTCGTGCCCCACGCGCTGCTGCCGCTGCACCTGTTCGAGCCGCGCTACCGGGCCATGATCCGCGACGTGCTCGACGCCGACAACGAGTTCGGCGTGGTGCTCATCGATCGGGGCTTCGAGGTCGGCGGCGGCGAGGTGCGTGGCGACCTCGGCACCGTCGCGCGGGTCCTGCAGGCCGAGGAGTTCGACGACGGCCGCTGGGCGGTCGTCAGCGCCGGCACCCGACGCCTGCGCGTCGTCGAGTGGCTCGAGGACGACCCGTACCCCCGAGCGGTCGTGGAGGAGCTCGACGACGGCGTCCCCGGGCCGGACGCCCACGAGCTGGTCGAACAGGTCCGCGGCCGCCTCGCCCGCCTGCTCGCGCGGGCCAGCGAGCTCGGCGACGAGGTCGCACCGGCCACCACGGAGATCTCCGAGGACCCGCTCGTCGCCAGCTACCACGCGCTCGCGCTCGCCCCGATCGGTCCGTACGACACCCGCCAGCTGCTGGCCATCGACGATCCCGAGGACCGGCTGGCGGCACTGCTGACCGTGTTCGACGACCTCGAGGAGGACCTCAGGCTCCGGCTCGAGATGGACGGGGACGAGACGTGATCGAGGTGCGACCCGTCCGCGACGACGAGCACCGGCAGGTCGGTGACCTGGTCGTCGCCGCCTACGACGCCGTCGGCCGCGTGAGCGACGACTACCGGCAGGCGCTGCGCGACGTGGCGGGGCGACAGGACGAGGAGTCCACCGTCCTGGTCGCGGTGGAGGACGGCACCGTCCTCGGCTCGGTGACCGTGGTGAGCTCGTGCTCGGCCCACTTCGAGCACGGTCGGCACGGCGACGGCGGCTTCCGCATGCTCGCCGTCGCTCCCGAGGCCCAGGGCCGCGGTGTCGGGCAGGCACTGCTCACGGCGACGCTCCAGCACGCCAGGGCGGCCGGCTGGCGGCGCTGCGCCATCACCACGATGACGTGGATGACCACGGCACAGGCGATGTACGAACGCGCCGGGTTCACCCGCCGCCCGGACCTCGACGTCCGCTTCGCCAGCGGCGTCGGCCTCGGCTACCAGGTCGACCTCGTCGACGACGCCGCCACCCACTTCCCCGCACCCGGTCCCGTGCCGGAGGAACCGCCCGCGTTCGTCCCGCGTGACGACCGGCCGCCCGGCTGCTGACCCCGCCAGCCCTACGCTGCCCGACATGTGCGGCCGGTACGTCTCCATCTCGACACCCGAACAGCTCACCGAGCGGTTCGACGTCCAGCGCGTTGCCGTTGACGGCCTCGACCAGCGCTACAACGTCGCGCCGACGACGCAGGTCCCGGTCGTCCTGGAACGAGACGGCGCGCGGACGCTGCAGACCATGCGCTGGGGCTTCGTGCCCTTCTGGGCGAAGCAGGTCGGCAAGGGGCCGCAGCCGATCAACGCGCGGGTCGAGACCATCGACGACAAGCGCATGTTCGCCAGCGCCTTCCGCAAGCGTCGGCTGCTCCTGCCGGCCGACGGCTTCTACGAGTGGCAGGCCCGCGAGGGCAGCGCGAAGAAGCAGCCGTGGTACATCCACGACCCCGACGAGCAGCCGCTCGCGTTCGCCGGGATCTGGTCGACCTGGCGCGACGCGTCGACCGACGAGGTCGTCGAGTCGACCTGCATCCTCACGCGCGACGCCGCCGGCCGGATGACCGACCTGCACGACCGGATGCCGGTGGTCCTGCCGGCCAACCTCTGGGCGACGTGGCTCGAGGCGACCGAGAAGGAGGCGCCGTACCTGCACGAGGTCGTCGCCAACGCCGGGGTGCCCGCCCTGGAGGCGCGCACGGTCACCGACCGGGTCAACAACGTCCGCAACGACGGACCGGAGCTCCTCGAGGCCGGCGTCGTCGAGGACTAGGCAGCCGACGCACGCAGCGCGGCCGCGGTGGTCTCGGCGTGACCGACGATCGGTGCGATGCCGACGCCGTCGAAGAGCGCACCCGTCATCGTCACCCCGTCGGGCAGGCCGCGCTGCACCGCGGCGACGCGGCGGACGTGACCGACGTCGTACTGGGGCAGCCCGTCGGGCCAGCGCTGGACCACGACGTCGACGGGCTCGCCGGTCAGTCCGAGCGCCTCTCGCCCCTCGTCGAGCACCAGCTCGGTCAGGATCCGGTCGTCGAGGTCCAGACCGCGGCGGTCGTCGATCCGTCCGACGGAGAACCGCACCATCGTGAGGTCCTCCCCCACGTGCCCCCACTTGTTCGACGACCAGGTGGCCGCCTTGACGAGTCGACCCTCGCTGCGCGGCACGAGGAAGCCGGAGCCCGCGGGCAGCTCGGCGTCCGCCCAGGCGGTGGCGACGACGACCGCGCTCGCGTGCGGCACCGCGCGGAGCGAGCGAGCACTCACCGGCGCCTCGACCTGCAGCAGCTCGGCCGCACGCTGCGACGGCAACGCCAGCACGACGCGGTCGGCCACCTCGCTGCCGTCCGTGGTGTGCACGACCCAGCGGTCGCCGTCGCGCTCCAGCGCGACCGCCGCCACGGACGTGCGGACGTCGAGGTCGGCGGCGAGGGCATCGGCGAGGCGCTGCATCCCGCCCCGCACCGTGCGGAAGACCGGGCCGGTCACGTGGGCCGTGCGCTGGCGGTGACGGCGGGCGAAGGTGACGTACGGGTCCGGGGAACGTGCCGCCGCGGCCAGCACGGGCGTCGCCGCGAGCATGCTCAGCCGGTCGGTGCTGCCGGCGTAGATCCCGCCGAGGAGCGGCTCGACGAGCGTGTCGACGAGCGCGCGCCCGAACCGGGGGGTGAGCGCGTCGGTCACGCTCACGTCCTCGTGCAGCGGCGCGCGCGGCCGGGACGGTTCGGCCAGGACGCGGGCCACCGTCCTCGGTGGCACGACCCCTGCCGCCGCGAGGGCCGCGGGGTCCGCCGGCACTCCGAAGACCGTGCGCTGCGGGTAGCGCACCAGCCGACCGCGCTGCCACAGCCACACCCCGAGCTGCGCCGGCTCGGCCAGCTCCGCCGCGAGCCCGAGCCGTCGCGCGAGGCGGTCGGCCTCCGGCCGACGCGCCAGGTAGGCCTCGGCGCCCACGTCGAAGGGCGTCCCGGCCAGCGTGTCGGTGCGCAGCTTGCCGCCGACGTCGTCGCTGGCCTCCAGGACGGTGACGTCGATGTCCCGCGGCGTGGGGTCGTCGGGTGGACCGTTGCGGAGCGTCCACCCGGCGGTCAGCCCACCGATGCCGCCACCGACGACCACGACCCTCACGCCGCACCCCCGCTCGGCAGGGCCTGACGGAGCATCGTGCGGACGACGTCCAGCAGCAACGCCACCTGGTCGTCGCGGTGCAGCGTCACGTCCGACAGCTGCACACCGGCCGCGAAGGCCGCGGCCGCGACCGCCGGGTCGGGACCGTCGCCCGGTGCGAGGCTCACGCGCACCACACGATCGGCGTCGTGGGCCTCCGCCAGCGTGGTCACCGTCGTCACGGCGGTCGGGGTCACGGCGCCCTCGTCGGGCGAGCGGTCCACGGCGATCACCGGTCGTGCGTCCGTGCGCTCGTGCAGTGCCTCCGCGACGTCGCGCAGCACCACCCGCTGCTCGGGCGGCAGCGGCCGCACGGCGTCGTCGGGCGCGGTCAGCAGCACACGGGTGCCGTCGTGCCACCGGTCCCCCACGGCCGCGACGAGGTGGTCGTGCAGCGCCGGCAGTCCGTGCCACGTCTCGACCGCCCAGTAGGGGACGTCCCCGAGTGCCTCGTGGGCCACGCCGTGCGCGGCCTCGAAGCCGGGCCACGGCGCATGGCCGATGCCGATCACGACCTCGCAGACCTCCGCCAGCCGCCGGCAGGCGAGGTCGACGTCGTCGGTCCCCCCGGCCACCTCGACCGCGCGGACCTCACCGAGGTCCCCTGCGCGGGTCACCGCGCCGACCAGGGCAGTCCCGAGCTCGGCGTCGCCGCCGTGGACGAGCAGGCCGACGCGACTCACGACACGCGCTGGACGCCGGGGGCCACGGTGCCGTCGGTGCGGCCCTCCTCGTGGACGAGGTCCACCACCTCGGCGAGCACGCCCGGGTCGATCGCGGGCAGCACGCCGTGGCCGAGGTTGAAGACGTGCCGCGGGGAGCCGCCCGCACGCGCCAGCACGTCGCGCACGCGCGGCGCCGTCACGTCCCAGCCCCCCAGCGCCACGGCCGGCTCGAGGTTGCCCTGGAACGACACGTCGTCGGGCAGCCGCGCGATGCCCTCGTCCAGCGGCGTCCGCCAGTCGATGCCGACGACGTCGGCGCCGGCCAGCGCCATGAGTGGCAGCAGTTCCCCCGTGGTCACGCCGAAGTGGATCCGGGGCACGCCGAGGTCGGCCAGCTCGTCGAAGATCCGGGCGGAGTGGGGCAGCACGTGCCGCTCGTAGTCCAGGGGGTTCAGCGCGCCGGCCCAGGAGTCGAAGACCTGCACCGCCGACGCGCCGTGCGCCACCTGCGCCCGCAGCGACGCGATCGTCACGTCCGTCAGCCGCGACAGCAGCTCGTCCCACAGGGCCGGCTCGCCGAACATCATCGCCTTGGTGTGGGCGTAGGACTTCGAGGGGCCGCCCTCGACGAGGTAGCTCGCGACGGTGAACGGCGCCCCCGCGAACCCGATGAGCGGCACGTCCAGCTCGCCCACGAGGATGTCGACGGCCTCACCGACGAACGGCGCGTCGACGTCGGGCTCGAACACGCGGATCCGCTCGAGGTCCTCCTTGCGGCGCACCGGTCGCTCGACGACCGGCCCGACGCCCTTCTGGATCTCGACGCCGACGCCCATCGACTGCACCGGCGTCACGATGTCGCTGAACAGGATCGCCGCGTCGACGCCGTACCGACGGACCGGCTGCAGCGTCACCTCGGCCGTCAGCTCCGGCGTCTGCACGACCTCGTGGAACGAGTGCTCGGCCCGGATCGCCCGGTACTCCGCGAGCGCACGCCCTGCCTGCCGCATGAACCACACCGGCACGGTGTCGTGCGGCTCGCCACGGCACGCGGCGAGGAAGGGGCTGGATGCGGTCACGCGGGGGTCCTGCTCGGGAGGCGGTGGCGACGAGCCTACGGCCGGCGTCGGACCACCGTCCTCGGGGCACGTCGAGCACGGACCCCGTCACCCGGAGCACCCGTGGGATCGCTGCTCGACCACCTGCCACCACGGCTGCGTGCGCCCGTCCGGCGGGTCCTGCGGATGGGCGCGACGTCCCTGTGGGCGGCGCCGCTGCTCGTCGGCATCCTCGCCGCGGTCGCGGCCGTCGGGCTCGTCGCCACGGACCCGTTCGCCGAGGTGATCCCCCTCCGGCTGGAGGACCAGCAGGCGGTGCGCTCGACCCTCAACGCCATGATCAGCGCCACGATCGCCGCGACGAGCCTCTCGGTGACAGGCACGATCATCGCCCTGCAGCTGGCGACCGGCCAGTACTCGCCCCGGCTGCTCCGCGGCGTGCTCACCGACGGCGGTGTCCGCTGGACCCTGGCGGCGTTCGTGGGCACGGTCGTCTACCTCCTCATCGTCATCGGCAGCACGACCGAGGACGACCTCCCGAAGGCGGCCGTCGCCGTCGGCTTCCTCCTCGGCGTGGTCGTGATCGGGCTGCTGGTCTTCTTCGTCCACCACATCGTCCAGCGGCTCCGGCTGGAGACGATCATCGAGGACGTGACCCGACGGACCCTGCGGTCGGTCGAGGAGACCCACCCGACGGACCACGACGAGCGCGACGTCCCCGCGCCACCGGACGACGCGACCGGCCTCCCGGCTCGCCGTTCCGGGTATCTCCAGGAGACGTCGCTGTCGCGACTCGGCGAGGTCGCCGCCGGCGCCGGGGTGCACCTGCGCGTCCGCGTGCGGATCGGGGACTTCCTGACCCACAACACGACGGCCGCCTGGGTCTGGCGCGACGACGGCGACCGACTGCCGGACGTCGACGAGCTCGCCGACAAGCTCGACGACGCACTGGTGCTCGGCGCCGACCGGACCGTGCGCGGCGACCCCGCCTACGGGCTGCGGCACCTCGTCGACATCGGGCTGCGCGCCGTCTCGCCGGGGGTCAACGACCCGACCACGGCCGTGCAGTGCATCAACCATGCCACCCGGGTCCTCGTCGACCTCGCCCGGCGCACGGTGACCGACGGCGTCGTCACCGACGACGGTTGGACGGCCGTGCTCCCCAAGCCGGACCTGGCACAGCACGTCGAGCTGGCCCAGGCACAGCTGCTGCACTACGGCGCCGGCGACGCGCGGGTCGTGGACGCCCTGGCTTCGCAACTGCGCGACGTCGTCGAGGGCGGCACGGTCCCCGAGCGCCTCGCGATCGTCCGCGATCGCCTCGAGCGGCTGCGCGAGGCCGTTGGGCAGCGCGACCTGGGTGGCGACGACCGCGAGGTGGTCGAGCACGCCCTGGCACGGGTGGACGGGGTGCTCGAGGGCGACCATGCGGACGACGACGAGACACCTGCGGGCTAGGCCCGACACCCCCGCGGGCCAGGCAGCCCGACGCCCCCGCCGGCTGGACCGGCGGGGGCGTCGAGTGCGGAGGAGCCGGTCTGTACGCCGGATTCTGTGCCCGTGCGCCGTTGCCGGCACTGCACGGGCGGCGACCATCTGTCTGGGGCGCCGGTCACCCGGACGCCTCGTTGCGGCCCACCTGTGGGTGTCTGCGGGCGGACAGCCCTCCCACTGCTCGGCCTTGCTCCGGACGGGGCATGCCTGGCCACCGATGTCACCACCGGTGCCGGTGGGCTCTTACCCCACCGTTTCACCCTCACCTGTGCGCGTTCGCACGCGCCATCGGCGGTCTGCTCTCTGTTGCGCTTTCCACGGGTCGCCCCGCCTGGGGGTTACCCAGCGTCCTGTCCTGCGGAGTCCGGACGTTCCTCGACCCGGTCCCTCGCGGGACTGGTGCCGCGGCCGCCCGACCGACTCCTCCAGCGGGGCAGCGTACGCGGCATCGCCGCGTGGTCCGGCACCATGGCGGCCATGGTCACCCCACTGCACCCCACCGGCGACGATCCCCGGCCGCCGCGCACGCCACGGTCCATCGCCTGGATGGACGGTCGCGTCGTGCCTGCCGACCAGGCCACCGTGCCGCTCCTCGACGACGGCGTCCTGCGGGGCGACGCCGTGTTCGACGCCATGCTGGTCCGCAGCGGCCGCACGCACGCGCGGGAGCGCCACCTGGCACGACTACGCGCCTCCGGTCGCGCGCTCGGGATCCGCGTGCCCGTCGTGACCCGGGCCATCGACGACCTGCTGCTCGCCTGGGGCGAGCACGACGGGGCGCTCAAGGTCGTCGTCACGCGCTCCGGCCTCGTCCGAGCCCTG
Organism: uncultured Actinomycetota bacterium; assembly: GCA_964389945.1. Lineage (GTDB taxonomy): Bacteria > Actinomycetota > Nitriliruptoria > Nitriliruptorales > Nitriliruptoraceae > JBFGFG01. The sequence goes on along the minus strand of CAYMGL010000025.1, from coordinate 943 downwards.
CTGCGCCCGGTGCAGTGGCCCGAGTCGCTGGCGCTGTCGGTCGTCGAGGCACCCTGGCGGACGCCGCTGACCGGTGCCAAGACGCTCAGCTACGCCGTGAACCAGTGGGCGACGCGCACGGCACGGGAGGCCGAGGCCGACGACGCCCTGGTCGTCGATCCCGACGGTCGGGTCTGCGAGGTGCCGACGGCAGCCGTCGTCGTCGTCCGCGACGAGGTGCTGCGGACGCCCGACCCCGCCGCCGTCCCGATCCTGTCGTCGGTCAGCATCGAGGTCCTGCGCGAGGTGACGGACGTCGAACCGGCCGTGCTGACGGTCGAGGACGTCCGCGCCGCCGACGAGGTGTGGATCGTCTCGGCGACGCGACCGCTGCTGCCCGTCCACGCGCTCGACGACGTCGCGTTCCCCGCGCCTGGCCCCGTCGCCGCGCAGGTCACACCTGCCCTGCAGGACCACATCACGGCCACGCTGGACTGACGGCCGTTGCTACGGTCGCCCACAGACGACCCTGGACGTCACGTGCACGACGACAACCCGCTCGACCGGCCGCTCGTCGTGGTGTCGAACCGCCTCCCCGTGCGCCGCTCCGAGGACGGCTCGTGGCGCATCGCCGCCGGCGGCCTCGTCACGGCCATGCGACCGGTGATGGACCGCTCGGGCGGTGTCTGGGTCGGGTGGGACGGCGGCGACGGTGGCGTCCCGGAACGCATCGACGACCTGCCGACCGTCCGCATCGGCGACGTGCAGCTGGCCGAGGAGGAGGTCGAGGCCTACTACCACGGCTTCAGCAACCGGACCCTGTGGCCGTTGCTGCACGACCTCGTGGCCCCGCCGGTCATCGACCACGAGTGGTGGGACGTCTACCGGCGGGTCAACGAGCGCTTCGCCGACCGCATCGCCGAGCTCGACCCGCCCGAGGACGCCCTGCTGTGGGTCCACGACT
>CAYMGL010000024.1:0-17210 GCA_964389945.1 uncultured Actinomycetota bacterium | reverse complement strand
CGGGGGCGAACGCGACGGCGAGGCCGGCGATCGCCCCGGCGGCGAGCACGCCGCGGAGTCGAGCTGAGAGCATGTGAGGTGGTCCTGGGTCGATGCGGACACGAGGGTGTTCGCCGTCCGCATCGCGGACTCCTGCCCGAAGGAGGATCCGGCAGCCTGTCGATGATGCGTCGTCACGTGGCCCTAGGCTGCGCCGCCGAACATGGAGCGCACAGTGCGGCTTGTCGTCATCCTCCTGCTCGCCGCGTTCGCGTGCGGCTGCTCGTCAACGCGGACGGAGCGGGCTGCGTGGGTCCTCACCTCACGGGACGGCGCGACCGGGTTGCAGGTCCAGGGGCTCTTCGGTGCCGCCAGCTGCACGTCGAACTACCGGTTCGAGGTGGCAGAGTCGTCGGACACCGTCAGGATTGAGGCCCTCTATGACAGGGAGACGGGTGGCTTCTGCACCGCAGAGGCGTTCGGCGTGGACGGCTCCGTCACGCTCCAGGCGCCGCTGGCCGGTCGGAGCCTGCGGGGCTGCGACCCGGAGCGGCCCGAGGCGGACTGCAGTCGCGCGCTGAGCGGCGTGTTGGCAGGGGACTGACGCGTCCATGGTGGTGGTTCCGTGGATGGTGTTCTCCCGGCGTCACCACCTGACCGAGGCCGCTGCGCCCCCCGTCCGACCTCCACGCGCCGCTGCACCTAGACCCTGGTGACCTGCACCGTCACCGGGGCGCTCGGGGTCATCGTGATCCCGACGCTGGTCGGCACGTCCACGCCGCCGGGGGCGGTGAGGCGGCGGTCGCGGACGATGCGGCCGAGCGCCGCGGTCGCCTCGAGCAGCGCGAAGTGGTTGCCGATGCACGAGCGGGGACCGCCGCCGAAGGGCAGGTAGGCGTACGGGTCGCGCTGCTTGACCGCCTCGGGGAGGAAGCGGTCGGGGTCGAAGCGGAGCGGGTCGTCCCAGTGCGCCGGGTCGGTGTGGGCGCCGGTGAAGTCGACCATCACGACCTCGCCGGCCCGCACGAGGTAGCCGTCGACCTCGTTGTCGCGCTCCACCGACCGTGCCGTGATCGGCACGGGGCTGTGCAGGCGCATCGCCTCGTCGAGCACGCGCCGCGCCAGCCCGAGCTCGCCGACGGCCGCCGCGTCGGCGTCGCCGTCGCCGAGCGCGGCACGGGCCTCCTCGCGGACCGCGTCCTGGAGCTCCTGGCGATGGGCCAGCTCGCGCAGTGCGAAGGTCAGGGCGGTCGACGTCGTCTCGTGGCCGGCGAGCAGGAACACGACCGCCTGGTCCAGCACGTCCTGCTCGGACAGCGGCTCGCCGGTCTCGGGGTCGGTGGCGGCCTGCAGCAGCCCCACGAGGTCGTCGGTGCCGTCGACCTCGGCGTTGCGCTTGGCGACCAGTGCGACGATCGCGTCCTCGATGCGCTGCCGCAGCTCCTCGAACCGGGCGTCGGCGCGGGTGTGCACCAGGGGGATGGAGCCGAACGGGCGGAACGCCCGCTGCATGACGTGCTCGGACATCGTGACGACGTCACCGAGCATCGGCGCGACGAGGCCGTAGGCGTCCAGCCCGAAGAGCGTCGTCGACGCCGCACGGACCGTGAGCTCGCGCATGGTGGCGTCGAGGTCGATCGTGCCCGTGGTCGGCCACGTGGCCAGCGTGTCCAACGTCGCGCGGTCGAAGGCAGCGGCGTAGCCCTCGACCCGCCGCCGCGTGAACAGCGGCTGGATCGTGCGGCGCTGGGCCACCCACCGGTCGCCGGTCGACGTCAGCAGCCCGTCGCCGAGCACGTTGCCCATCTCGCGGTAGCCGGGGGTGTCCTTGCCGAACGCGCTGCGGTCGGTCAGCGCGGTGCGGATGCCGGTCACCGACGACGTGCCCGTGAAGACGGGCAGGCCGGGCAGCAGCGGCTCGAGCCGCCACGTCGGGCCGTAGGTCGTGCGCAGGTGCTGCATCGCGCCGGTCGGGTCCTGGCGCAGCTGGCGCGCGGCCCGCAGCAGGGCCAGGCCGCGGCCCGGGCCCGGTGCGACCTCGGTGGGCAGTGCGGTGGTGGACACGGGGGCCTCCGGCGTGACGACGCCCCGACCGTACGCCGGCGCGGAGGGGGGTCCCGAACCGGTCTGGGGTCGCTGTCCCATTTCTCGACGAGCCCGGCGACCCCACAGTGTGGCCAACACATCACAGAGCGTTGCACCCGAGGAGCCCGCCGTGACCCGATCAACCCGCCTGCTCGCCGTCGGCGTCACCGTCCTGGTCGCCGCACTCGTCGTCCTGCTGCTGTCGCTGCGGAGCCAACCGGAGCCGGTCGTCGTCGCCGACGCCGCCCCGGACGCCGCTGCGTCCGCGACCGAGGAGGGCGACGAGCCCGCCGCCGGCGGCACCGTCGGTGCCCTCGCCGACGGCGAGGCCCGCCTGCCCGCACCGCTTGAGGTCCCGGCCGGCCACGAGGCGGTCGCGATCACCAGCGCCTACGACCGCACCGTCGCGGCGCTGCCCGTCCCCGGTGACACGGTCAACCTCTACGGCGTGTTCCGCCAGGGCCTGCCCGGGGAGCTCAGCCCCACCACGACCAGTGAGGACGGCGACGGAGCGGGCAGCGCCGGCCGCGGCGTCGTGCGCGTCCTGTCCGGCGTCGAGGTCATCGGCGTCAGCGGTGCGGAGCCGTCCGCCGGCGCCGGCAACGTGACGCTCGTCCTGGCCCTGCAGCCCGACGACGCCGAGCGCGCCATCTACCTCGCGGGCATCGAGGACGTCTGGTTCTCGCTGGTCGACGCCGACCACGAGGCCGTCCCGGGGCGTGGCGCCGACCTCGACACGATCCTCGACTGACCGACCCGCGGCCGGGTGCTGCCCCGCGCACGCCCGGCCGCGACACCACCACGGGAGACCACCATGTCCAGCGACCAGCGCCCACGGCCCACCGAGGTCGTCGTCGTCCACGCCGAGCCGCAGCTGCGGTGGGACGTCGAGGACCTCGTCGCCGACCTCGCCACCCCGGCGGTCGTGCGGGGGTGCGACGACATCACCGACCTCGCCCGCAGCGTGACCCCGCCGAGCGTCGTCGTCATCGGGCCGGAGTACGCCACCGTCCCGGGGCTCGCCCGGGTCGAGCGGCAGGTCCGGCACCTGGCCGGCCTCGAGGTCGTGCTCGCCTTCCCCGACCTGCCCGACGTCGCACTGGAGGACGTCATCGCGACCGGGGCCCACGCCGTGGTCGACCCCGCTGACCACTGGGAGCTGCGGGCCACGCTCGCCGCCGCCACGGAGCGCACGGCCAGGCTGGCCGACATCCTCACCCAGCTGCGGGAGGGCGCCGCCCGAGCACCGCGTGTCTTCACCGTCTGTTCGCCCACCGGCGGCTGCGGCAAGACGTTCTACGCCTCCAACCTCGCCTACCTGCTCGCCACGACCAGCGACCTCGAGGTCGCACTGGTCGACCTCGACCTCCAGTTCGGCGAGGTCACGGCGGCCATGCGCGTGCGCAGCCCCAACTCGATCGCCGACGCCGTCGCGGTCGACGACGCCCGCGAGCTCGACGAGCTGCTGCCCGACCTGCTGGTGCGCCACGAGTCCGGCGTCCAGGTGCTGCCCGCACCGCGCGACCCGGCGACCGCCGACGCGATCGAGCCCCGCGACGTGACCCGGGTCATCGACGCACTCACGCGGCAGGTCGACGTCGTCGTCGTCGACACCCCGACCGGGCTGACCGAGCCGGTCCTGGCGGCGATGGACCGCAGCGACCACCTCTTCCTCGTCGCGGCCCTGGACCTGGCGTCGCTGCGCAACCTGCGGCTGTTCACGCAGACGCTCGACCGCCTGCGGATCGACGACGAGGACATCTCGCTGGTCCTCAACAAGGAGGCCCGGGACACCGGGCTCGACACCCGTGACCTCGCCAAGGTCTTCCCCAAGGGCTTCGCGGCGCGCATCCCGTTCGACCGGGAGGTCGCCCGGCTGATGAACCACGGGACGCCCGTGCTCGCCGGCGCGCCCACGAGCCAGGTGGCGACGGCGCTCGTCGAGGGCCTCGAGCCCTTCCTCGACGCCGAGGCCGCGGCCGTCGCCCGCGAACGCCACGTGCGGGAGCGCGCCTCGTTCGTCGGGCGCCTGGTCGACCGTCTCCGCCGTCGGGGTCACGAGGCGGACGCCGACGGCGCGACGGTCGACGTCACCACCGACACCGCCGACGCCAGCCCCGTCCCGACCCCCGTCGCCACCGCCACTGGAGGCAACCGATGAAGCTCTCCGACAAGCTCGCCGACGCTGCCGGGGTGGAGCCCGCCGCCGGTCCCGACGAGGCAGGCGCGCGGACCGTGCGCCGCCGGACCACGGCCCGACGGGTTCGCCGGCCGGTCGCCGACGACGCGGCGCGGTCCGCGTGGGACGACGCCAAGCGCACCGTCCGCGACGTCGTGCTCGACGAGATCACACCCCGCCTGACCGGCACCGGCGCGATCCCGCAGGACCAGGTCGCCGTCGAGGTGGAGGCAGCGGTCGACCGCGCGCTGCGCCGCGAGGACGTCCAGGTCTCGGTGGCCCAGCGCCGCCGGTTCGTCACCGAGCTGCGTGCCGACCTGCTCGGTCACGGACCGCTCGAGCCGCTGCTCAGCGACCCGGACGTCACCGAGGTCATGTGCAACCGGTACGACGAGGTCTGGGTCGAGCGCGACGGTCGCGTCGAGCGGACCGACGTCCGCTTCACCGACGAGGACCAGTACCGCCAGGTCATCGAGCGGATCGTGACCGCCGTCGGTCGGCGGGTCGACGAGTCGTCCCCGATGGTCGACGCCCGCCTGCCCGACGGCAGCCGTGTGAACGTGATCCTGCCGCCGCTGGCGCTGCGGGGCCCGACGCTGACGATCCGCCGGTTCTCCGAGGAGCCGCTGACCGTCCAGGACCTCATCAACTTCGGCTCCCTGTCGCAGGACCTGGCCCTGTTCCTGGAGGCGTGCGTCGCGGCCGAGTGCAACGTGCTCGTCTCGGGTGGCACCGCGTCCGGCAAGACCACGCTGCTCAACGTGCTGTCGCGCTTCATCCCCGAGCACGAGCGCATCATCACCATCGAGGACTCGGCCGAGCTGCGCCTCCAGCAGCCGCACGTCGTCCCGCTGGAGACCCGTCCCGCCAACGCCGAGGGTGCTGGCCAGGTCGCGATCCGCGACCTCGTGCGCAACGCCCTCCGCATGCGCCCCGACCGCATCGTCGTGGGTGAGTGCCGTGGTGGCGAGGCCCTCGACATGCTCCAGGCGATGAACACCGGCCACGACGGATCGCTGACGACCGTCCACGCCAACTCGCCCCGCGACGCGATCAGCCGGCTCGAGACCCTCGTGCTCATGGGTGAGCTCGACCTCCCGCAGCGCGCCATCCGCGAGCAGATCGCGGCCGCGGTCGACGTCATCGTCCAGGTCGAGCGCCTGCCCGACGGCAGCCGCAAGGTGATCTCCGTCCAGGAGGTCCAGGGCATGGAGGACGCCACGATCCTCCTCCAGGAGGTCTTCGACTACGAGCCGCGCATCGTCGACGGCCGGTACGTCGGGACCGCCGAGCCGACCGGGCTGCGTCCCCGCATCGTCGAGCGCTTCCGCGAACGCGGCGTCGAGCTGCCCCTGCACGTCTTCCGGAGCAGCACCAGGAGCCGGGCATGACCACCACGACCGCCGTCCTCGCCGCCACCGCGGGTCTGCTGCTCGTCGTCGCCGCGCTCGTCGTCCGGGCCCGCGACCGTCGCGCCCGGCTGCTCGAGCTGCTCGAGCTGCCCTACGCCGAGGAGGAGGCCGCCGAGGTCGAGCACCTCGCCGACCACACCGGCCTGCTCGAGCCCGGCATCGGTGCCGTCGGTGCCGTCCTCGACCGCTTCGAGATCGGCGACCGCATCGCCGCGACGCTCGAACGCGGCCGGATCCCGCTGCGACCCGGCGAGGTCGTCCTCGGCGCCGCGGCAGCGGCCGTCGGCCTCGGCGTCTGGGGCGCCGCGATCACGGGCCAGGTCCTGCTCGGCGTGGCCATGGCACCGCTCGCCCCGCTGGCCGTCCGCGTCGCGATCGCCGTGCGCTGCACCCGTCGTCGCCGCGCCATCGAGGAGGAGCTGCCGACCGCGCTGTCGATGCTCGCGTCGTCGCTGGAGGCCGGCCACACCCTCGTCCGCGCGGTCGACCTCATGTCGCAGGAGACCTCCGGCCCACTCGCGGAGGAGTTCGCCGTCGTCCTCGCCGAGACCCGGCTCGGCGCACCGCTGGCCGATGCCATGGACCGCATGGCCGCCCGCATCCAGATCGAGGACCTCGAGTGGGTCGTGCAGGCGATCCGCATCCAGCAGGAGGTCGGTGGCCGCCTGTCCGAGCTGCTGCACACCCTCGCCGACTACCTGCTCGCCCGGGAGGAGGTCCGTCGCGAGGTCAGCGTCCTGACCGCCGAGGGCCGGATCTCGGCCTGGCTGCTCGCCGCGCTGCCGGTCGTCCTCGGCTTCGCGGTCCAGCTGCTGAGCCCCGGCTACCTCGCGCCGCTGTTCGGGATGCCCGGCGCCCTCCTGCTGGGCTACGCCGTCGTCTCCGTCGGTCTGGGTCTCGCCCTGACCCTGCGCCTCGTGCGCTCCGTCGAGCTGTGACCGCCGGCCCGCCCACGCCCACCCCGCTCTCCGCCACGCCACCACGAACCGACAGGAGCCAGCCGTGACACCCGCGCTCACCCTCGTCCTGCTGCTCGCCGCCACCGGCTTCGCCCTCGTCGTCGCCGCGGTCCGTGTGCGTCGCCACGACCCCGTGCGTGCACTGGCGGCCGAGTTCGAGGCCGACCCGTCCGACGTCCTCGACGACTACCGCCGCCAGCTCGACCAGCCGCTGGTCACCCGCGTGTTCGGTGGCCTCGCCGGGGTGGTGCAGCGCACCGCGGCGCGGCTCCTGCCGTCCAACGCCGCCGACGCGGCGCGCCAGCGTCTCGCGGCGGCCGGCCTGACCGGCTCGGTCACGGTCGAGGAGTACCTCGCGACACGGGTGCTCAGCGCCCTCGGTGGGGCGGCCCTGGCCCTGGTGCTCGGGCTCGCCGTCGGCGGTGCCCGTGGGATCGTCCTCGGGGCGACCGTCGTGGCCGGTGGCCTGGTCGCGCCACGCGTCTTCGTCGGCCTGGCACGCCGCGACCGCGTCGAGCGCGTCGGTCGCGAGCTGCCCGACGCCCTCGACCTGCTCGCGATCTCGGTGGAGGCCGGGCTCGGCTTCGACCAGGCGCTCGCCGTCGTCGCCGACCGCTCCGAGACCGTGCTCGCCGCCGAGTTCGGCCACACGCTGCGCGAGATGCAGCTCGGCCGCAGCCGTGTGGAGGCGCTGCGCGAGCTCCAGCGGCGCGTCGACCACCCCGACCTGGACGGCTTCGTCCTCGCGCTCGTGCAGGCCGACGCGCTCGGCATGCCGCTGACGCGCGTGCTGCGCAGCCAGGCCGCCGAGCTGCGCCGTCGACGACGGGCCCGGGTGCGGGAGGCCGCCGCCAAGCTGCCCGTCAAGATGCTCTTCCCGCTGGTGATGTTCATCTTCCCGGCGCTCTTCGTCGTGGTCCTCGGGCCGGCGCTGATGGGGATCCTGCAGACCCTCTGACGGTTCCGGGCCACCCCGGGGCCCCACAGGCGGCAGACTCCAGACCGAGACCCGGGACGGGGGAGGTGCCATGAGCGAGCGCCCTGCACCGTTCATCGGTGCGACCCGGGTCCCGTGGCTGCGGCCGTTGGCCCAGGGGCTGCGCATCGCGGCCCTCGGCCTCGGGGTGGCGCTCGCCACGCGTGCCGGCTGGACCGTCGCCGACGTGGTCGTCGCCGTCGTGCTCGTGGCCTTCGTGGCCTGGCGTGCCGCACCGGCCCGACTGACCTCCGTCCGCCTGCGCGACGTCATGGTCGTCGAGGTCGTCGTGACCACCGTGGCCGTCGTCGTCACCGGCGGCTTCGCCTCGCCCTGGCTGGCCGCACAGGTCGTGCCGCTCGGGCTCGCGGCGCTCGGTGTGGCCGCCCCGTCGGCCGCGCTGCTGGGGCTGGTCGCCGTCGTCCTGGACGCCGCGGCGTCGCTGCCGCTGCGCACCGACGGGCTGGAGCTGGTCTCGCGTGCCGCCACGCTGCTGCTCGTCATCGGCTTCGCGGCGATCACGCGCGGTGTGCTGACGAGCCCGCGCGGTCGCTCCGACGAGGTGCTCGGCAGGCTCGACACGCTGTGGTCGGTCCGCGCGATGCTGCAGGGCCTGCACACCGAGGCGGTCGGTTCCCCGGTCACCTTCCAGGTCGACGAGGCGGTCGAGACGCTGCGGATGAACGCCGCGGTGCTCGGCCGGGTCGAGGTGCTCGGGCTCTTCGCGCTCGAGGACGACGGGACCCTGCGACTCGTGCACGGCATCGGCCTGCCCGACCGCACCTACCGCGTCCGCGACCTGCCGGGCCGGGCAGCGCAGCCCCGGCGCGACGGCGAACCCGTGGGCCTCGACCTCGCTGCGGGCGGGGTCTCGCCGACCGCTGCCTGGGGCGCCTACCTGTGGCTGCCGGTCGGGCAGCAGGAGCGGGCCCACGTCGTCGTCGTGGAGCACCCCGAGGACACCCCCGGTGTCGACGACGTGCTGCCGGAGCTCGTCCGCATCGCCGAACCGCTGGCGGTCACCGTGCACAACGCCACCTGGTTCAACCGCGTGAGCCACCTCGGCGTCGACGAGGAGCGGCAGCGGATCGCGGCGCGGCTGCACGACCGTTTCGCCCAGCAGCTCGCCGTCGTGTCGATGCAGCTGGAGCTGGCGGCCCGACGCCATCCCCACGACGAGGACCTGCGTGACCTGCGCATCCAGGTCCGTGACAGCCTCACCAGCCTGCGCGACACGATGGTCGAGCTGCGGGCGACCGTCGACGAGGACCATCCGCTCGACCACGTCCTGGTCGGGCTCGTGGACCGACTCCGACAACGACACGGCGTGGTGGCGGAACTCGAGCACGACGTCACCGGTGACCCGCTGCCGTCGACGATCGGCCAGCAGCTGCTGCGCATGACCCAGGAGCTGACCCGCCGCGCCGTCGAGGAGCGTGGCGCGATCGCCGTCTACGTCGACTACGCATGTGACGACGAGCGCGCCGTCCTGTCCGTCCGCGACGACGGCGACGCGCCGCAGGAGGACGAGCGCGACGCGATCGTCCAGGTCGTCCGCGACCGCGCCGAGGCGATCGGGGCACACGTCACGACCGCGCGGGGCGGTGACGGCCTGTCGATCATCACGATCACGGTGGACCGCACATGACCGAGCACGCGACACGGGGGAGCACCCGATGAGCCGGATCCTGATCGCCGACGACCACGCGCTCGTGCGCAACGTGCTGCGCGACGCCGTGGAGTCCGCTGGCCACGAGGTCGTCGGGGAGGCGGCGGACGGCGAGACCGTCGTGGCGCTCGCCCGCGAGACGCGGCCGCACGTCGTGCTCATGGACCTGTCGATGCCGGGCATCGACGGCGTGTCCGCGACCCGGTCCCTGCGCCGCGAGGCCCCCGACGCGGCCGTGCTCGTCGTCACGATGCATGCCGAGCCCGAGCTGCTGGCCACCGCGCGGACCGCCGGTGCGTCCGGCTACCTCCTCAAGGACGCGAGCCGCGACGAGATCCTCGCCGCCATCGCCACGGTCGCCGCCGGTGGCACCGCGTTCGACGAGCAGCTCGCCGCGTCCGCACCTGCCCCCGACCACGGTGACGACCACGACCTCACCGACCGCGAGCAGCAGGTGCTCCAGCTGCTGGTCGACGGCGCCTCGCCCAAGGACGTCGCCGACGCGCTCGTGCTCAGCCCGAAGACCGTCGGCAACCACCTCACCAACATCTACCGCAAGCTCGACGTCCACTCGCGCACCCAGGCGATCACCACCGCGATCAGGGCCGGTCTGGTCGAACCGCCGGCCTGAGCACCCCGCTCGCTCCGCTCGCGACGCGGCCCTCCCGGTCCTCCTCTCCCCGGCATGCGGTCGGGCCGCAGGAAGCCCGTGCTCGGTGAGCACGACCGTCATCGGCGCGCCGTGACCGGCACGAAGGCGGGGGACGGAAGGAGTAACTAGGGGTGATGTCCCATATGCGGAGAGTGACCGCTGTCGCACAGTGGGGTGCACCAAGGGAGAGCGACCGGGAACGGCGCTCGACACCGGGGCCGGAGGGACCGGCGCCGACAGCACATCACCGAAGGACTCGCACGATGAACACCCTCACCCAGCTGCTCCAGCACGCCACCCGCCACCTGCAGGACGAGGAGGGCGCCGCGATGGTCGAGTACGGCCTGCTCGTCTTCTTCATCGCCCTGGCCGTCATCGCGGTGCTCGTGACGCTCGGCCCGGAGATCTCCGGGATGTTCGCCGACGTCCAGTCGCAGATCAGCTCGAACACGACTGCCTGACCCGGTCCCGACGAGCGCGATGACGTGACCGGCCGTGGGGCCGGGGCCCGCCACCCGGCGCGAGCCCCGCGGCCCACGGCCGGTCTCGTCGTCGCGGCACCACACGACGCCGCACCACGCACACCCAGGGAGCCCCCCATGCTGCAGCCCACCCCCCCGGCCGAGCGCGAGGCCGGTATCGCGACCCTCGAATTCGCGCTGGTCCTGCCCATCCTGCTGGTGGTCATCTGGGCCGCCATCAGCTACGGCATGGTCTTCACCGTCAACCACACGCTGAGCGCCGCCGCCGCCGAGGGCGCCCGCGCCGCGATCGGCGCGCCCAATGACGCCGAGGCCGTGACGGCCGCGACCCTCGCCGCCAGCGACCAGCTCGACGCGCTCGGCCAGCACGCGGCGAACGCCCAGGTCTCGACGCCGACGGTCGACGACTGCCCCGCCCCCGCAGGCACCCGCTGCATCACCGTCCGCGTGTCGTACCCGTGGGCCGCGGCGCCGGTGATCCCCGAGATGCTCGGGATCCTCACCCCCGACGTGCTCGAGGCCACCTCGACGATCCAGCTGAGCCACGGGAGCACGTCATGACCCGCCCCACCACGCAGCACGACACCCGCGGCGAGGAGGGCGCGGTCACCGTCGTGTCCGCGATCGCCTTCCTCGTCGCCCTGCTCGCGGCGGTCCTCGCGATCGACATCGGCGGCCTCGCGTTCGCCCAGCGCGACCTGCAGGGCGCCGTCGACCTCGCCGCGCTCGACGCCGTGATGGCCCTCGCCGCCGACGGTGACCCCCAGACCCTCGCCGACGCCTACGCCCGCGACAGCCTCGGCCGCAACGACGGCTGGTCGGCTCGTGACGGCCGTGACGTGGTCGTGACGGTCGGCACCTACGACGAGGCGACGCGCACGTTCACTCCGACCACCGACGCTCCCGACGCCGTGCTGGTCGAGGCGACCTCGGCCTTCTCCCGGGTCACCGGCATCATCCCGGGCGACGACGCGATCGCCCACCAGGCCGTCGCGCGGCTGCTCGAGGTGTCCACGATCTCGATCGGCACGCACGTGGCGTCGATCGACAGCTCCCGCTCGGCGTGGCTGTCGCAGGTCATGGGTGCGCTGTTCCAGGGGCCGGTCACGGTCGACGCCGTCGGCTGGCAGGGGCTGGCCGACGCGAGCATCCCCCTCGAGGCGCTGCAGACCGAGTTCAACGTCGGGTCGGTGCACCAGCTGCTCGACCTCCGGGTCACCGCGCCGCAGCTGCTCGAGGCGAGCGCCTCGGGGCTGTCCGCCTCGGGCGACCCGCTCGACGCGCAGGCCGCCACCGTGCTCGGCACGATCTCGGGCAGCATCGGCAACCAGACCACCTTCCGGCTCGGTGACCTGCTGACCGTCGACCAGGGCGTGCCCGGCAGCGTCGCCACCGCGACGGTCGACGTGCTGTCGCTGGTGACCGGCTCCGCGATGGTCATCAACGACGCCAACACCGTCGACCTCGGCATCGACCTGTCCGGCATCGACGGCGTCGAGTCCGGCACGCTCACGCTGGCCGTCGTCGAGCCGCCGCAGATCGCCACCGGCCGCCCGGGCCTCGACGCCGACGGTGCCTACCGCACGATCGCACGGACGGCGCAGGTACGCCTCGCGGCCGACGTCGTGCTCGACCCGCTGGGCGAGTACGCCGGCGTCGAGGTCGGCTCGATGCAGCTGCCGCTCGCGTTCGACGCCGGTCGTGGCAGCGCCGCGCTCGTGGACGTCGGCTGCTCGCCCGACGACACGCAGTCGTTCGCCCGCAACCTCGTGCGGACGACGCCGGCGGCGCTCGTCTACGGCGCCACCAGCCCGGACGTGCTGCTCACGCCGTCGGCCGACGTGGTCGCGTCGGTCCGGGGGCCGCTCGTCGACCTCTCGGTGGACACGCTGCTGGCCGGTCGCGTGACCGTCGCCGAGGTCTCGGCAGCAGGCTCCGAGCTGGTCGCGGGCGCGGACGAGGAGGTGACGCTGTTCGGTCCGTTCACGTCGCGGGCCCGCATCGCCGGCAACGCCCCGCTCGCCGGCGTCGGTGGCGACACCCCGGGCCTGTCCGGCCTCCTCGACGACCTCGACCTCCAGACGACGCTGCTCGACGCGTCGCCCGAGGTCGGGTTGACGCTCAGCGTGGACGACGACACGACCACGGTGAACCTCACCGAGGACGTGCTGCGGCCGGCACTCGCCGACGCCGGCACGGTCGTGGCCGGTGTCGACACGTTGGTGGCCGACGTCGTCGACGTGCTCGGCGTCGCGACCGTCGGTGACGCCGACACCGCCGCCAGCGGCGTCGACTGCAGCGGCCGCCAGCTGGTGGAGTGACCGGGCGCGGCGCACGGCGGGCGATGGTGCTCGCCGTGCGCTCGCCGTCGGCACGGGCTGGGGCTGCGCGCGGGCCCGCCGGTAGCGTCGACGGTCCTCCCGCCAGAAGAGTCGACGTTGTCCGTCCGTGCCCGTTTCCGTCCGCACCCCAAGGGATTCGGCTTCGCCACGCCGGTCGGCGCCGACCACCGCACCCCGACCACGTGGACCCACCGTGGTGAGGACGGCGAGCAGACGTTCGACAGCATCTTCGTCCCGCCGGACCAGGCCAAGGGCAAGCTGGCCGACGACCTCGTCGACCTCGCGGTCGAGGTGGACGAGAAGGGCGCGAGCGCGACGGAGGTCACGCTCGTCGAACGCCCGATCACGATGCTCGTCGGCACGGTCGTCCACGGGCCCGGCGCGCTCGTCGTCGAGCCCGACCGGGCCATGGGCAGCGGGTGGGTCCCGCTGGAGCCGCAGGTCCAGCAGCAGCTGCGGCTCGCGGCGGACCGCCAGGTCGTCGTCCTGCTCGGCCAGGACGAGGAGGGCGGCGCCGTGGCCCGGGCGTTGGTCGCCGGGCCCCACGTCGTGGGCTCACCGGACGCCGTGCGGGCCAACGCCGTCGTCGTGGCGTTCAACCGCGCAGCGCCGTCGCTGATCCCCGGCGGACCGGCCGCCGCGGGCCTGGACGCGGTCACCGCGACCGGCACGGCGACACGGATCATCGGCCTGCTCGCCGGCGGTGGCCGCGGCGGCGCGGCGGACCTGGACTCGGTCGGACCCGTCCCGGGGCTTGACCTGCCCGGCGTCGACCGCACCGACGAGATGACGATCACGATCGACGACGCCGCCACGCGCGACGTCGACGACGCGCTGACGGCCCACTGGGACCACGACCCCGACAGCGACGTCGAGGTGGCGGTGCACATCGCCGACGCCGGCCGGGCCGTCGGCATCGGCTCCCCGGCGGACACGTACGCCCGTGTCATGGCGGCGACGTCGTACCTCGAGGTCGGTGCCAACGCGCCGATGCTCGACCCGGAGCTCGCCGAGGAGGCGCTGTCGCTGCTGCCCGCGCAGGAACGCGGTGCGCTGTCGGTCCGGGCACGGATCAGTCCGAGCGGCGAGATGCTCGACGCGGAGGTCGAGCTCGCCGTCATCCAGTCCGACGCGAAGCTCAGCTACGCGGCGGTGGAGGAGTGGCTCGACGGCGACGCCGGCCCGGTCCTGCGCGAGATCGCGCTGCCCGGTGACGGGCCGGAGGTCGAGGACACGCTGATCGCGCTGCAGGAGGCGGCGGACCGCCTCGGCGTCGCCCGCGACCGGCGCTCGACGATCGAGGAGCTCTTCACGCAGAACGAGGTCGAGCCGGCGATCGTCGACGGCAAGATCCGCACGCGGCCCGCCGAGCCGCACGCTGCCGCGTACCGACTCGTCGAGCGCCTGATGGTGGCGGCGAACGAGGCCGTGGCCGCCTGGCTCGTGCAGCATGACGTCCCCGCGCTCTACCGCGTCCACCGCGGCCTGGACCGAGGGGCGGTTCCCCGCCTGCGCGCCGCGGTCGAGCTGGCCGACGTCGACGTCCCCGCGCTGCAGGCGCTGGACGACGAGGTCGACCTCGACGACGCCCTGACCCAGCTGATGGAGGCCATCGGCGCGGTCGGCGAGGGCACGACGCGGGCGCTGCTCACGACCGTCGTGGCCGGCAGCATCGCGCGGGCCAGCTACGAGCCGGACCCCTCCGCGCACCGCGGCCTGGCGTCCTCGGCGTACGTCCACTTCACCTCGCCCATCCGTCGGTACGCCGACCTCGTCGTCCACCGCCAGATCCGCGCGACCCTCGCGGGCGAGGCGCCGCCGCACGCCGCCGACGAGCTCGGGCCGCTGGCGACCTGGCTCGACGAGCGCGCCGGTGCGGCCAACTACGCCGCCATCCGTGAGCGCAACGAGCTGTGGGCGATCCTCCTCGACCGCGGCTTCGTCAACGGGACCGAGCAGGCCGTCATCACGGGGCTGACCAGCAACGGCGCGAAGGTCCGACTGCAGCGGCTGGGCGTCACGGGCTTCCTGCGGGCCGAGCACCTGCTCGGCACCGAGAAGGGCGAGCGCGCCTCGTTGGACGTCGACGAGCACGGCCTGACCACGACCTCCGGGCCGTGGCGGGTCGGTGGCACCATCGACGTGCGTGTCCGTGGCCGCGACTTCACGGGCCGCATCGACCTGCGACCTGCGAGCTGACGATGGGCGACGACGGCACCGAGGGGTTGACCCCGCTGGTCCGTCGCCGTCGCGAGGGCGTGCTCGCCTCGGTGCAGCCGCTGCTGGCCGCCGAGGGTGTCGACGTCACGATGGACCAGTTGGCCGACGCCGCCGGCATCGGGCGGCGCACGCTCTTCCGGTACTTCCCGTCCAAGGAGGCGCTGGTCGCCGCAGCCGTGCGACGCAGCTACGACCAGCTGCTGGCCGAGGTCTTCGAGGCGCCGCCTGCCGACCTCGGTCCCGAGGACACGATCCGGGCCGTGCTGCGGCGCACGCACGAGGTCGCCGAGCGGATGGGGCGGGCGCACTGGCAGGTTGCCGCCGACCCCGAGTCGCACGGCGAGCTCGGTGACGCGGTGTCGGCCCGCCAGCAGGCCAGGGCCCGGTACGTCGTCCGCTTCACCGAGCTGCTCTGGGCGCGGGCGGGCATGGACGGTGCGCCACCGCGATGGCTCGTCGACGCCTTCGGCCTGGTGGAGTCCCTGTTCGCCTTCCAGGCCCTGCAGCGCGACCTCGGACGCTCCAGCGAGGAGATCGTCGAGACGACGACGACGCTGATGATCGCCGCCCTGCACGAGGCCGTCCGCCAGGACTGACACACCGGAGTGCCACTCCACGTGATCGCGCCGGCACCCTCCGTCGCGATGTGCGGGCCGAAGTCCTGCTCGTGTGCGCTCTGCGGAAAATGTTGCCCAGCCCACTACCGGCGTCGTAGGGTGTCGCTCGGCCTGTCACCGGTGGCTCGTTCCGTGCTGCCGAGGGAGAAGGCAGGCCACAGACCAACCTGGGGAGTACTACGTGAAGATCCGATCACGCCGTCTGCGGCTCGCCGCCGCGGCCATCTCGGTCGCGCTGCTGGCGACCGCCTGCAGCAGCGGTACCGACGACACCGACGACGAGCCCGTCGCCGAGGACGACACCGGTGACGACACCGGTGACGACGAGGAGATGGACGACGAGGAGATGGACGAGGAGGCCGGCGGCGAGCTCGGCACCGTGACCGTCGCTGCCGGCGACGCCATCCAGATCCGCTCGCTGCAGGCCATCTCCGGCGACGTCGCGTTCCTCGGCCTGCCGAACCAGCGCGCCACCGAGCTGGCGATCGCCGACTACGGCCAGATCGAGGGCTTCGACGTCGAGATCGGCACGCCGCTCGACGACCTCTGTGACTCCGCCGGTGGCCAGGCCGCCGCGCAGACGATCGCCGCCGACGACCAGGTCGTCGGTGTCATCGGCACCAGCTGCTCCGGCGCCGCCGTCGCAGCCATGCCGATCCTGTCCGACGCCGGCATGGTCATGATCAGCCCGTCGAACACCTCGCCGTCGCTGACCTCGGACCTCGCGGGCACCGCGGGCTCCGACTACCAGCCCGGCTACTACCGCACCGCGCACAACGACCTCTTCCAGGGTCGCGCGGCTGCCGAGTTCGTGTTCAACGACCAGGGCATCGAGACCGCTGCCGCCATCCACGACGGTGACCCCTACACCCAGGGCCTCGCGCAGGCGTTCTCCGACGCCTTCGAGGAGCTGGGCGGCACCATCACGGCCTTCACCGCGGTCAACAAGGGTGACACCGACATGACGGGTGTCCTCACCGAGGTCGCCGCTGACGAGCCGGGCGCCGTGTTCTTCCCGATCTTCATGCCGGAGGGTGGCTTCATCGCCCAGCAGATCGGTGACGTCGAGGGTCTCGGCGACGCCCTGCTGCTGTCCGCCGACGGCACGCTGACCGACAACTTCATCGAGCTGCCCGAGACGGTCGGCATCTTCCACTCGGGTCCGAACCTCTCGTACGGCGAGAACGCGAACGCTGCCACGGGCGTGACGGCGAACGACTTCCTCGAGCGCTACGAGGCCGAGTACGGCGAGCAGCCTGCTGCCGCCTTCTGGGCCCACAGCTACGACGCCACCACGATGCTCCTCGAGGCCATCGCGAACACCGCGACGATGGACGGTGACAACCTCGTCATCGACCGTCAGGCCATCCGCGACTTCCTCACCGGGATCTCCGGCTACGAGGGCATCATCGGCACGATCAGCTGCGACGACTTCGGCGACTGCGGCGCCCAGCGCATCGCGGTCTACGCCCACGAAGAGGGCGAGACCACTGCTGGCGAGGTCAACGAGAACATCGTGTTCGAGTTCGCTCCGCAGTGATCCTCGACGTCATCGGGCCCGCTCGTCGGGCCCGATGAGGGTCGCAACACCAAGCGGACGGCCGCTCCCCGTGCTATCAACGGGTGAGCGGCCGGTCC
>CAYMGL010000023.1:0-17341 GCA_964389945.1 uncultured Actinomycetota bacterium | reverse complement strand
CGGTGCTGGGCGGCCCAGACGGCACCCCAGGGGTCGATCGGCGTGACGTTGGTGTCGCTGCCGAACGACAGGTTGATGCCGCGGTCCGCCAGCGAGCGGTACGGGTTGGTCCAGGTCGCCCGCTCCGGGCCGAGGCGGCGGTCGTACAGCCCGTCCTTCGCGCCCCACATCGTCTCGAAGGCCGGCTGCACCGACAGCACGAGCCCGAGGGCCGCGATGTCGTCGAGCAGGTCGGGCGGCAGGACCTCCGCGTGCTCGATGCGGTGGTGCAGGCGGCGGATGGCTCCCTCCAGGTGGTCAGGGAGGCGGTCGTCGACGGCCTGCCAGCAGCGGACGACCTGGCGGAGGGCAGCGTCCCCGATCGCGTGGACGGCCACCTGCAGCTTGTGGTGGGTCGCCTCCTCGAGGAGGTCGGTCAGCGTCGCGTCGTCGAGCTCGAGGTGGCCGGTGTGCTGGCGATCCGCGTAGGGCTCGCTCAGCGCCGCGGTGTGGGCACCCAGTGACCCGTCGAGGTAGAGGTCCCCCCCGATCTGCGGCAGCCCACGCTCGAGCACGAACGACAGGTCCATGCCCGACCAGTACGGGATCACCTCGATCGGCCAGGTGCCGTCGTGCCACGCATCGAGGTCGGCCGCGCCGAAGAGGTCCGGGCCGTTCATCTCGTGGACGGAGACCACGCCCATCGCCGCGGCGTGGCGGGCGACGCGGTCGCGTGCGAGGGAGAGCTCGTGCTCGGAGAGGGCACCGACCGCCCAACGCCGCGCGATCTTGTTCGCCTCGAGGCGCAGCAGGCCGGTCGGCTCGCCGTCGGCGTCCCGGTCCAGGCCCGGTGCCCGCGCGAGCGGTGCGGACTGGAGGGTGCGACGGTCCACGACGGCCGAGTGCCCGTCGATGCGTGACAGCACCACGGTGCGGCCGTCGGCGGCCTCCGAGAGCTCGTCGGGGCTCGGCAGTCGGTCGAGGTCGGCGTCCCACCCGTGGCCCCAGACCACCCGACCGGGTGTCGCCTGGGCCGTCGTGCGCACCAGCCGCAGCAGTTCCTCGACGCGTTCGGTGTGGCGCAGGTCGATGCCGCTCAGCGTCAGGCCCGTGGCGGTGAGGTGGACGTGGCTGTCCACGAAGCCGGGGCCGATCGTGCAGCCGTCCATGTCGATGCGCACGGCGTGGGCCGGCGCCTGGTCGGGGTCGTCGCCCACCCACACGACGCGCTTGCCACGCACGAGCAGCGCTCTGGCGCCGTGCCGGCCGTGCCCGAGGGTCACGACGCGGTCGCCGACGAGCAGCGCACCACGGGCCGAGGCGTCGACGTCGGTCACGTCAGCGGGGTTCACACCCACCGGTGCCTCCTCGGGTACGCGGGCGCCGCGGTCGGTCCCCCACGCACGCCCGGGGGCGAGTCTCGCAGGCCGCGGGCCGACGTGCCCGGAGGTGGGACGGTCACGTCGTCCCCTCCAGCGCCTGCGCGACGCCGCTGACGGCGGTCATGCACACCAGGGTCGCGACGAACATCCCGGCCGTGAGCAGCCCGCGGCGTCGGGACGTCGGGGCGCCGTTGAACTCGTCGACGAGCAGCAGCACGCCCACCCACAGCCCGGTCAGCCCGAACACCACGCCGAGCAGGAGCAGCAGCAGCACCAGGCCCGCTCGGCCGTCCGCACCGAGCGCCCCGGCACCGAACGCCAGCAGGAGTGCGGCCACGGGGCCCACGACGAGCAGGCGGCGCGGTCCACGGAGTCGCGCGGCCTCGTGGGCCGCCTCGTCCACCGGCGCTTCCTGGGGCTGCTCGTCGGCCACGGTCACGTCAGTTGCCGGCCGCGAGCCGGCGCCCGATGACCATCCGCTGGATCTGGTTGGTCCCCTCGAAGATCTGCATGACCTTCGCCTCGCGCATGAAGCGCTCCACCGGGAAGTCCCGGGTGTAGCCGACGCCCCCGAGCACCTGGACGGCGTCGGTCGTGACGTCCATCGCCGCGTCCGTCGCGAACAGCTTGGCCATCGAGCAGACCTTGCTCACCTCGTAGCCGGCGTCCATCCGGCTGGCCGCGTCCTTGTACAGGCAGCGGGCGGCCTCGACCCGGGTCGCCATGTCGGCGAGCAGGAACTGCAGGCCCTGGAAGTCGATCACCGCACGACCGAACTGCTCGCGGTCGCGGGCGTAGGCGACCGCGTGGTCCAGCGCGGCCTGTGCGAGGCCGACGGCGATCGCGGCGATCCCGAGGCGACCGGTGTCCAGGCCAGCCATCGCCGTGCGGAACCCCTCCCCCTCCTGCCCGCCGAGCAGGCGGTCGTGCGGCACGAGGGCGTCCGCGAAGGCGAGCTGGGCCGTCGGCGAGCCGCGCAGTCCCATCTTGTCCTCGTGCTTGGCCACGGTCAGGCCCGGCTGGTCGGCGTCCACCGCGAAGGCCGAGATCCCCTTGGCGCCGTCACCGCCGGTGCGTGCGAAGACGATGTGCGTCTGGGCGTGCCCCCCGTGCGTCACCCAGGCCTTGGTGCCGTTGAGGACGTAGCCCTCGTCCGTGCGCACGGCCCGGGCAGCGAGGCTCGCGGCGTCCGAGCCGGCGTCGGGCTCCGAGAGGCAGAAGGCCCCGAGGCGTTCGCCGCGCACCATCGGTGGCAGCAGCTCGGCGGCCTGCTCCTCGGTGGCGGCGTGCAGGATCGCCTTCATGACCAACGTGTGGACGCTCACGGCCAGTGCGAGCGTGGCGTGGCCGCGCGCGAGCTCCTCGAGCACCAGCAGGTACGTGCGGTAGTCCAGGTCACTGCCGCCGACCGACTCGGGCATGGCCAGGCCCAGCAGGTCCAGCGCCCCCAGCTGGTCGAACGTCTCGCGGGGGAAGGTCTCGGCGGCCTCGTGCCCGGCAGCGGCGGGCGCCACCTCGTTGTCCACGAAGCCGCGGACGACGGTGAGCAGGTCGCGTTCGGGGTCCGACAGCGTGTGCACCACGGCTCAGTCCTTGGTCGGCGTCAGGGTCATCAGGACGCGGCGGGGCTCGTAGCCGAGCGCCTCGAGGAACTCGATCCCGGCCGTGTTGTCGTGGGCCACGGAGATCTCCACGATCGGCACACGGGTGCCACGCGCCCACCCCTGCACGGCCAGCAGGAGCGACTCGCCGACGCCCTGCCGGCGGGCCGCAGGGACGGTGTAGACGGGCCCGATCACACAGCCCGTGGGTCGCATCGTGCCAGCGGCGTAGCCGAGCTTCTCGTCGCCCTCCTCGGCCACCCAGAAGATCCCGCCCTGCGGCAGCGGGGCGTCGAACGGCGTGCCGTCACTGGACATCCGGGCCGACTCGCGGGCGTACTGCTCCGCCAGGGGCCGGATCTCCTCGATCCGTGCCCGTCGCGTGCGGACCTCGACGGTCATGTCGCCACCTCCACCAGGTCGCGGGGACGGTGGTTGCAGCTGGCGACCCCGTCCTGCGTGACGACCACGATGTCCTCGATGCGTGCGCCGTGCGTCCCGGCGACGTAGATGCCCGGCTCGACCGAGAACGCCATGCCCGCCTCGAGCACCTGGTCGTTGCCGGCGACGATCCACGGCGCCTCGTGCTCCTCGACACCGATGCCGTGGCCGGTCCGGTGGAGGAACTGCTCGCCGTAGCCGTGCTCGTCGAGCAGGTCACGGGCGGCGGCGTCGACCGCCTCGGCCGTGACGCCGGGCCCGGCCAGGTCGACCGCGGCCTGCTGGCTGGCCTCCAGCACCTCGTGGAGCTCGGCGTACGCCGGGTCGGGTGGCCCGAGGCTGTAGTTGCGCGTCTCGTCGGAGCAGTAGCCGTCGAGGGTCCCGCCGATGTCGACGACGACAGCGTCACCGGCCTCGAGCACGCGGTCCCCCGTCTCGTGGTGCGGGGACGCGCCGTTGGGGCCCCCGGCCACGATCACGAAGTTCACCTCGTCGTGGCGCTCGAGGATCGCCTCGGCGATGTCCCGGCCGACCTCGCGCTCGGTGCGCCCCGGCCGCAGCAGGTCCGGCACCAGCGCGTGCACCTCGTCGATCGCCTCGCCGACGGCGTGCAGTGCGGCGATCTCCGCCTCGTCCTTGACCAGCCGCAGCGGCCCGGTCACGTCCGACCCGGGTCGCCACCGGGCGCCGGCCATGCGGTCCTGGAGCGCCAGCGTGAACGACGTCCACAGCCGGTCCTGCACGGCCACGACGTCGGGCGTCGTGCCGGCGAGGTCGGCGACCAGCGCGATCGGGTCGTCGGTCTCGCCGTAGTCGACGATCCGGGCATGCGCCTCCACACCGGCCTCGCGAGCCCGCGGGGTCTCCAGTGCTGGCGTGACGAGCGTCGGCTCGCCGTCGGCCGGGACGAGCAGGAGCGTCAGGCGCTCCAGGGCCAGGGCGTGGTA
Source organism: uncultured Actinomycetota bacterium (assembly GCA_964389945.1). Classification (GTDB taxonomy): domain Bacteria; phylum Actinomycetota; class Nitriliruptoria; order Nitriliruptorales; family Nitriliruptoraceae; genus JBFGFG01. The sequence goes on along the minus strand of CAYMGL010000023.1, from coordinate 12,991 downwards.
GCCCACCAGCCAGCGCAGGTCCGCCGAGGGGCCGACGAGCAGCAGGTCGGTCCCGCTGGCGACCAGCTGTTGCTGCACCCGTTGCATCCGCGTGCCGTCCACGATGTCCACGCCGCTCCCGTCGTCGCGCGGCGACGCTGTCGCCGGTCGCTCGGGAGCGTAACGCTCCCTGCTCGGCCGACGACCTGTCCCGCAGCACGACCTACGCTCCGGCGACCAGGACGAGGACGGACGTGCCAGACGCCCTGCTGGACCGCGAGGCCGCACTGCAGCGCGCTGCGGACGGCCCGCTCGACGTCGTCGTCGTGGGTGGTGGCATCACCGGCGCGGGTGTGGCACTCGACGCTGCGCTGCGCGGCTACCGGACCGCTCTGGTCGAGCTGGGGGACCTCGCCCAGGGCACCTCGTCGAAGTCCTCAAAGCTCGTGCACGGCGGTCTGCGCTACCTGGCCAACGGGGACGTCGCCATGGTCGCCGAGGGCGTCCGCGAACGGGACCGAACCCGCCGCAGCGCGCCGCACCTGGTCCGCCCGCTCCCCTTCGTCGTCGCGACGCCGACCGCGGCCGACCGGGCGATGCTGAAGACGGGCCTGCTCGCCTACGACCTGCTCGGCACCGGCCGCGCCGTCGCACCGCACGAGCGGATCGGCCACCGGGAGCTGCGCCGGGTCGCGCCGACGCTGCGCACGACCACGGGCGGCTACCGCTACTGGGACGCACGGACCGACGACGCCCGTCTGACGCTCGCGGTCGCGCAGGCGGCCCGGCGGGCCGGGGCGCTGGTCGTGAACCACGCGGCTGCCACGGCGCTGGGCAGCGACCCAGCCGGCCGGGTCAGCGGCGTCACGGTCCACGACCAGCTCGGCGGTACGACCACCGACCTCACCGCCCGCTGGGTCGTCGCGGCGGCAGGGGCCTGGGCCGGCGAGGTCCGTGGGCTGGCACCGCCCGGCACCTGGGCACCGGAGGTCACACCGGCCCGGGGGGCGCACCTGGTCTTCGACCACGACACCCTGCCCGTGACGCAGGCCGTGGTGTTCGACGGGGGCGACGGCCGGCGCCTGTTCGCGATCCCCTGGGGCGGCCAGGTCTACGTCGGCACCAACGACGTGCCCTCGGACTCGCTCGCCGCCCACGTCACCGAGGACGACGCGGCCTACCTGCTGGGCGCGGTCGAGACGGCGTTCGAGACGTCGCCGGCACTCGTCGACGCGGTCGGTGCCTGGGCCGGCGTGCGGCCGCTGGTCGGCGGCGGGACCGCCACGGCCGACCTGTCGCGGCGACACCTCGTCGTCGAGGACCCGCCGGGGCTGGTGAGCGTCACCGGGGGCAAGCTCACCACGTGGCGCCAGATGGCCGAGGACGTGGTCGACGAGCTCGTCGCGGCCGACGGCAGGGCGGCGCGCTGCACGACCGTCGGGCTGCCCCTCGGTGCGACCGGCGACCGCCGCGCCGGGGACGAGCGGGTCCGCGTCGTCGGTGCACGGCACGGCGTCGCCCCGGTCACCTGCTCGGCGCTCTACCACCGGCACGGCGACCGCGCCGTCGACGTCCTGGCCGCCTGCCGGCAGGAGGAGGACGGGCTGGTCCCGCTCGTCCCAGGGCTGCCGTACCTGCGCGGGGAGGTCCGCTGGGCCGTCCGGCACGAGCTGGCTCGCACGGTCGACGACGTGCTGCAACGACGCACCCGCGTGGCGTTGCGCGACCGGGCCGCCGGTGGCGGTGCCATCGAGTACGTCGCCGCCGTGCTCGACGACGAGCTCGGCATCGACCGCACCGCCCAGGTGACCGCCTACCTCGCCGCCGTCGACCGGGAGCGGGGACCCGTCCTCAGGCGCTGAGGGACAGGACGCGGGACAGGACGTCGAAGGTCGCGGGGGTCGTGCCCAGGACCTCGCCGTCGGCCTCGATCAGCATCGGGCTGGCGGCGTCGACCGCGACGGTCCCGGACTGCCACTCGCGGACGGTGCTGCTGGCGAGGTGCTCGCCCGAGCGGACCTTCGGCAGGTTCTCGAACACCTCTCGTGGGCCGCCCCGCCACGTCTGGACGTTGAAGGTGCCGTCGTCGGGCAGGGCGCGGGGCGCGACCTTCATGCCGCCGCCGAAGAACTGTCCGTTCGCGACGACGACCTCCGTCACCGCCTCGGTGCGCTCGGTGTGGTCCAGCCGCACCGTGGCCTCCACGGCGTCCAGGCGTGCCGTGGAGAAGAGCGTCGACAGCAGGTACCGGGACCGACCGACGAACCGCGGCAGCAGGTTCGCCCGCCGCGTCACGTCGGCGCCCCAGCCGACCTCGGCGATGTTGGCGAACAGCCGCCGTACGGGCTCGCCGTCGCGGCCGGTGTACGTGATCCGCCCGAGGTCGAGCGGCAGGACCGTCTCGGTCACCAGGTGCCGTGGGACGAGGCGGTCCAGCGGCACGTCGAGCCCCCACGTCTTGAGGAAGTCGCACCCGCTGCCGCCGGGCACGACACCCAGCACGAGCTGCTCGCCGCGCGGCTCGCCGCTCTCGGCGTCCACCAGCCCGTTGACGACCTCGTTGACCGTGCCGTCGCCGCCCACGGCCACGACGAACCGGAAGGCCTGCTCGGTCACCCCGCGCTCGGCCAGCTCCGTGGCGTGCCCGGCGTGCTCGGTGACGGCCACCGTGTGGTCGACGCCGGCGGCGGTCAGCAGGCGCACGGTCTCGCGCAGGGCGCTGCCACGGCCGTTGCCGGAGCGCGGGTTGGCGATGAGCAGGGCGGGGCCGTGGGGCGTCATGCGACGGACTCCGGGTCGTCGGCGAGCAGGTCGTCGAGCACCTCGACGATGTGGCGCACGGGGTCGTCGGGGGTGTCGAGCCGTGCAGCGGCACCGGCGCAGCCGGTCACGACCGGTCCGGGGCCCGCCAGCAGCGCGCGGCGCTGTCGGGCGGTCTCCTCGGCCGCCTCCTCGTCCAGCAGCTCGAGGCCGAGACCGGCGCCGGAGCAGCCCCGGTGGGCCTCCCCCGGGAGCTCCACGAGCGCGCCGACCGCGGCCAGCACGGCTGGGCCCGCACCGGCGGCGGGACCGTCGACGAAGCGGCAGGGCTCGTGCCAGCGGACGGCCTCCGGCGCGCCGTCCAGGGCGAGGTCGCCCTCCTCGAGCAGCCGCTGGAGGACGGTGACGAGGTCCTCGACGGTGTGGTCGTGCGCCAGGTCGGTCACGGTGTCACGGCAGTGGGGGTCGAGCAGGACGACGGGGAGGTCCGTCCGCAGGCGTGGTGCCAGCGAAGCAGCCGCGGCAACGGCGGCGTCACTCGCGCCGAGGTCGGTCAGGACGCCACCGCAGCACCCGTCCGGCACGACCACGGCGACGGCCTCGCCAGCGGCGCCGAGGACACGGACGGCGGCCGCGACCGTCCCGGCCGTGTCGCGGCAGCCGACCAGGAGCTGGAGGGTCGGTGCCGTCGCGCCGACGGCTGTCGGGGCCACACCCCGGTCGAACGGCGAGCGGCCTGCAGCCACGGCCTCCTCGGCCGCCACCACGGCGGGCAGGGCAGCCCCGACCGCGTGGACCGCCGCCCGGCCGGCACGGACCTGGGCCGGGACGTCCTGGTCCTCGAACGTGCAGCCCTCGGCACAGGCCCCGCAGCCCGTGCACGCCACGAGACGGCCCGCAGCGTCGCCCGGGGACAGCCGCCCGACGGCGAGGTCGGCCACGGTGCGGTGGAAGCCCCACGGCACCGCATCGGTGCGTCCCGTCGCACGCAGCACGGGACAGGTGTGGTTGCACAGCTTCGGGCAGTACGAGCCGTGCTCGGCGAGCGCAACCACCTCGTCGGCCAGCGGCAGGTCGGTCCGGTCAGTCATCGCCGCCCCCGAGGCCGAGCTTGCCGGGGTTGAGGAGGCCCTTGGGGTCGAGCACACGCTTCACGCCCCGCAGCACGTCCATGCCGACCGGTCCCAGCTCCTCGGCCAGCCACGGTGCGCGCAGGAGGCCGATGCCGTGGTGGTGGGTGCACGTGCCGCCGGCGGCCAGCGCGGCCGCCTGGCCCGCTGCCCAGGCCGCGTCGTAGCGGGCGAGGGCGCGCTCCTCGTCGCCGTCGTTGACGGCACCGATCGTGTAGTAGATCGATGCTCCCGTGGCGTACGCGTGGCTGACGTGGGCCAGGACGAGGTCGACGTGCTCCTCCAGGGCGGCCTTGACGGCCTCGTACATCCCCGGGAGGACCGACCACGTCCCCGCGATCTCCATCGTGTCCAGCGTGAGCGCGTCACCGAACGTGCCACCGGGCTTGAAGTACTCGGCGAACCGGTAGCTCATGTCGTGGCGGTGGGCGCGCCAGTGCTCGCCCGGCCCGCTGCCGAGGTCCTGCGCGCCGAGGTCGGTCAGGACCTTCGTGGCCAGGTCGTGGGTGAACGTCGCGACGTCCTGCCGGCCCTCGGAGCCGGTGATGAGGAGGCAGCCGTCGGGGACCTCCAGCCCCTGGCTGCCGAAGACGACGGCGGTGTCCGTGGCGTCGTACAGCCGGAGCACGGCCGGCACGACCCCGGTCCGCATGATCCTCCGGATCGCCGCGAGGCCCGTGGCCAGGTCCGGGACCAGCCAGCCGTGGTCGACCACGTGCTCGGGCCGCGGGTCGAGCCGGATCGTGGCCTTGGTGATGATCCCGGTGGTCCCCTCGCCCCCGAGGAACAGCCGCACCAGGTCGGGACCGCTGGCGGACTGCGGCACGGCACGTCGCTCGAAGACGCGCCCGTCACCGAGCACCGCCTCGAGGCCGACGACGCGGTCCTCGAGCTTGCCGTGGAGGTTGGAGGCCTGACCGGCGGAGCGGATGGCGAGGAAGCCGCCGACCGTCGAGCAGTGGATGGACGACGGGAAGTGGCCGACGGTCCAGCCCCGCGCAGCCACGTGGTCCTCGAGCGTCTGGGCGATGACGCCCGGCTCGACGGTCACGGTGCCGTCGGTGTCGTCGACCCCGAGGATGCGGTTGCAGCGCTTGAGGTCGAGCGTGATGGCGCCGGCGACGGGCGCCGCGCCCCCACAGACGCCGGTGCCGGCCCCGAACGGGACGATCGCCACGTCGTGCTCGTGTGCCCAGCGGACGATCGCAGCCACCTCGGCGGTGTCGGCCGGCGCGACGACGGCGTCGGGGACGGGCAGCTCCTCCCCCGCGCGTCGCCGCAGCAGCAGCCGCGGCCACCAGTCGTGGGCGTGGTCGGAGGTGCGCGCCGGGTCGGTCTCGATGCGCGCACCCGGCGCGACGGAGGCGAGCCCGTCGAGCACCGAGGGATCCAGCGTTGTCGCCACGAGCACTCCAGAGGTCCGCGCCCGGACGGTAGCGCTCGGCCCACCCCCCACGACCGCGGCCAGCCCCGATGCCCTTCACCGGTGCCTCGTCGACCACCGGGTGCATGTCCCGTGAGATCCCGCGCTTGTTGCACCCAGTCGTGTGCGCAACTGCCGGATGTGCACCCGGTTGCGGGCTGCGTCCGGCGCGGCAGCACGCTGCCTCGGCCTCAGGCGTCCACGACGCCGCGGCGGAGCATGCCGATGGCCTGACTGGCCACGGCGGCCAGGTCGGCGTCGCCGACGTCGCGCAGTTGGCCCACCAGGTCGGCCGTCATGCGCACGATGCGGACGAAGTCGCCGCCCGTGAGGTCCATGTCGCCCAGTGACTCGTCGAGCGACCGGCCGCCCGCCCAGCGGTACGCCGCGACGGCGAAACCGGGGTCGAGGTCACGCGTGGCCGGCAGGCCCGCGGCCCGCTCACGCCGCCGGACGTCGTCGGCGAGCCCCTCCAGGTCGTCGACGACCTCGTCCAGTGCCCGCGTCGGCAGGTGCACGACGTCGCCGGGCTCGTCGCTGCGCGACTCGTACACGAGCACGGCCGCCAGCGCCGCCAGCTCGGGCGCGGACAGGCCGTCGAAGAGGCCCGCGCGCAGCGCCTCGGCGACCAGCAGGTCCACCTCGGAGTAGATGCCGGCCAGCAGCAGCCCGTCCTCGGTGGGGCGTGGCCGGGCATCGACGTAGTCGAGCGACCGCAGGACCTCCAGCACACGGTCCAGCACGCGCACCAGGTTGCCGGTGCGCACGCCGATGCGTTCGCGCAGGGACCGCGCCTCGCCCGTGATCTCGTCTGCACGGCGCTGCCAGCGCTCGTGGGTCGCACGGTCGTCGCACGCGTGGCAGGGGTGTGCACGCAGCTGCTCGCGCAGGTCGAGGACCTGGTCCGACGGTCCCCCGCGGACGACCGGCGTGCCGTCGGCGTCGTCCAGCGCGGGTGGGACGTCCACGGCGCGCAGCAGCACGCCCACGGCCTTGCGGTAGTCGCCGCTGCGGGGCGAGCCGCGGCCCGGCAGGCGGACCCGGTCCACCACGCGCGGGGGCGCCTCGAGCTCGCGCGTGCCGAGCCTGGTCAGGGCGCGGTTGTCGGTGACGACCTCGGCCAACGGCGCGCCGCGGCTGGTCGAACGCATCCCGACCACCGCGGCGAGGCCACGTCGCCCCAGCCCGTCGACGTGGACGACGTCGCCCGGCTGCAGGTCGGCGAGGCCCTCCTCGATGCTCTCGCGCGAGCGGCGGCGGCGCTCGCGGGCCTCCTGCTTCTCCAGCCGGGTGAGCTCGTGGCGCAGCCCCCAGTACTGCGGCCAGTCCCCCTCGTCGCACTCGAGGTGCTGGGCGTAGCCCTCCTGCGCCGCCTCGATCTCGACGAGGGCGGCGTGCAACGTCTCGACGGACCGGTCGGCCTGGAACTGGGCGAACGACCGCTCGAGCAGGGCACGTGCCTCGTCGAGCGTGTGCCGTCGCAGCAGGTTCACGGCCATGTTGTAGGACGGCGCGAACGACGAGTCGAGGGGGTAGCTGCGGCGTCCGACGAGACCGGCGACGGTGCGGAAGTCGATGTCCCGCTGGTAGAGCACGACGGCGTTGCCGCGACTGTCGATGCCGCGGCGGCCGGCACGGCCGGTCAGCTGGGTGTACTGCCCGGCGGTCAGCAGCTCGTGGGTCTCCCCGTTCCACTTCTCGAGCCGCTCGATGACGACCGTCCTGGCAGGCATGTTGATGCCCAGTGCCAACGTCTCGGTCGCGAACACGACCTTGAGCAGGCCACGCTGGAAGCACGCCTCGACGGCCTCCTTGAACGCTGGGACCATGCCGGCGTGGTGAGGGGCGATGCCGTCGCGCAGGGCAGCGACGAAGCGGTCCCGGCCGAGGACCTGCAGGTCACCGAGCGGGATGTCGGCGAGGATCGTGTCGGTGATCACCTCGATCTCGTCGGCCTCGTCGTGCGTGGTGAGGCGGGTCCCCGAGCGGACGAGCTCCTCGACGGCCTTGTCACAGCCGTTGCGGGAGAACACGAACACGATCGCGGGCAGCCAGTCGCGCGACCGGAGCTCCCGGACGACGTCCGGCCGGTCGGGCCACCGCAGCCGCCGCCCACGGCTGTGGCGACCCTTGCTGTTGCGGTACCCGCTTCGGCTGTTGCGCTCCAGCATCATCACGTCGGGGTTGGGCACGCCGCCGCGCGCCTCGGCAGCCGCCTCGAGCCGCTCCTGCGATGCACGGCCACCGTGCTTGGAGGTCACGAAGGTCGGATGGATGCGGTCGTTGACGAAGTAGTGGTGCCGCAACGGCACCGGCCGGTGCTCCGACACGATGACGTCGCAGCCGCCACGGACCTCGTCGAGCCAGGCCCCGAACTCCTCGGCGTTGCTGACCGTCGCCGACAGGCTCACGACCTGGGTGTGCTCGGGGAGCTGGATGATGACCTCCTCCCAGACGGCGCCGCGGGAGCGGTCGGCCAGGTAGTGCACCTCGTCGAGCACGACCGCGCGGAGATCCGCGAGGTCCCGCCCCTCGTAGATCATGTTGCGCAGGACCTCGGTGGTCATCACGACCACGTCGGCGTCGCCGTTGATCGACCGGTCCCCGGTCAGGAGTCCGACCTTGTCCTCGCCGTACCGCTCTGCCAGGTCGCGGAACTTCTGGTTGCTCAGGGCCTTGATGGGGGTGGTGTAGAAGCAGCGGTGGCCGGGTGTCTGGATCGCGAGGTGGCAGGCGTACTCCCCCACGACCGTCTTGCCGGCGCCCGTCGGCGCGGCGACGAGGACCGAGTGCCCGGCATCGAGGGTGTCGAGGGCCTCGACCTGGAAGCCGTCGGGGGTGAACCCGAGGAGGGCGAGGAAGTCGTCGCGGATGGCAGCAGCCTTCAGTCGAGCATCTCCGTCGCCCGCTTCCGACGACGCCGCTCGAACAGTACGGCGAACAGGATGCTGGCCTCGTAGAAGAGCACCATCGGCGCCATCATCAGCAGCATCGTCACGGGGTCCGTCGTCGGCGTGATCACGGCAGCGACGATGGACACGGCGACGATGGCGTACGGCCGGGCGGTGCGCATCGCGTCCGCGGTCAGCACGCCGAGCAGGGCGAGGAACGTCAGGACGATCGGGAGCAGGAACACGACGCCGAACGCGACGCTCGTCGTCAGGATGAAGCTGATGTACTCGGCCGCCGTCAGGTTCGGCACGATCCTGGGACCGCCGAGCGAGGTCAGGACACCCAGTGCGTTGGGCAGCACGAACCACGCGAAGGCGATGCCCAGCCCGAACAGGACCTGCGACAGGAAGACGAACGGTGCGGCCAGACGGCGCTCGCGGTCGGTCAGGCCCGGGACGATGAAGCGCCACAGCTGCCAGAAGATCACCGGCCCGCCCAGGAACACGCCCACCAGCATCGAGACCTTGATCCGGACGCTGAACGCCTCCAGCGGTCGCAGGATGATGAGGTTGCACTCGCGGGTGTCGCTCAGGTTCTCGACGACCGAGCAGTAGGGCTCGATCAGCAGGTCCAGCAGCGACGGGAACACCACGTACCCGACGACCGTGCCGAGCACGACGGCGGCCGACACCTTGACGAGCCGCGAGCGGAGCTCCTCGAGGTGCTCGAGGAGGGTCATCTCCCCCGGGACGGATGACTCAGCCGTCACGAGGGGTCAGGCCTCGTCGTCGCTCGCGGTGGGGGCCGTCTCCTCGTCCTCCGACGCCTCCTTGGAGGCCTTGCGGAACTCCTGGATGGACTTGCCCACCGAGCCAGCCAGCTCCGGCAGCTTCTTCGCGCCGAAGAGCAGGATGATGACGGCGAGGACGATCAGTGCCTCGGGGCCGCTGGGCATGGGGGTTCCGTTCCTTGGACGCGGACGAGTGTACGTCCTGTTCAACGAGCGAAGGGGCGGCGAGGTACGCCGGTCGGGCGCCCGCCACGACGTTCACCCGGGCGATCCCCCGCCGTCACCGGGTCGCAGCGGCGTCGTCTGGATGCGCTCGGCGTGCGCACGTGCGCGCGCCGCCTCGGTGCGCAGCTGCTCGAGGTGTGGCTCGACGGCACCGCGCACCGCGAGCAGCCGGTCCACCGTCGCCCGCAGGCGGTCGGTGGCGCTGACGAGCGCCCAGGCGAGGACGACCAGCGTCGCGACGGTGCCGAGCACGAGCACGACGACCAGCAGCGTGGTCACGGCGTTCCCCTCGGTCGGTGGCGACGAGGCTACTGGGGGGTGGTGGCCGCCCCGATTCCCCCTGCGACGGACCGCGGCCCCCGGAGTGGGGGCCGCGGTCGCACCAGGGAGAGCGACGCATCACCGCGTCATGGCCTCGAGCCCGTGGAACCAGTCCGCGGTCTCGAGGAGCTGATGGAGGTCGAGGAGGTCGTCCGCCGTGAAGCGCGGCCCCGACGGGGGGGACTCCGGGTGCGGGGCCCGGTCCCCCGGCTCGACGACGTGCACCCCGCCCGTGCGCAGGAGTCGCGCGATCCGCTCGTCGGCGGGCTTGGTCACCACGTCGGTGCAGGTGGGGCACGAGAAGCGGTAGCAGGAGCCCTCGGCGACCTCGGTCAGGACGTCGCGGACGATCTGGAGCTCGATGTCCGTCGGGCGCAGGTCGACCTCGCCGCAGACCGGGCACGTGGCACGGATCCTCGTCACGGCTGGCTCCTCGTTCGCTCCTTCTCCCCAGTCCCGTCGGCGGGCGCGCTGCCCTGTGAAGGACTTTCGGAGTCGCGAGGAAGGCGCCGTGATCCGCCCGTTCAGCCGCCCGAGACGGGCGGGTGGAGCTGGTGGGCGTCGAGCCCCTCCCGCGCCGCCTCCACGACCGCCCGCCGCACTGCTGCTGGCGCCGTGACGGTGACCTCGCCCCGCGCTGCCAGGACGAGCGCGACGATCCAGCGGGGGGCGTCGGTCGCGACCCGGACCGTCGTGGTCCCGTCGGCCGCGTGCTCGACCTCGGCGTCGTCGAGGAGGTCGAGGACCCAGTGCCCGTCGGGCGTGACCTCGAGCTCGACCGAGGTGTCGTCCGGGCCGGGTTGGTAGGCCGGTGTCGGCAGCGTCCCGGACGGGCGCGTGACGGTGACGGGCCGGTCGGTCACCGTGACGTCCTCGACGCGGTCGAGGCGGAAGGTCCGCAGGTCCCCGGCCTCGTGGTCGTGGGCGTGCAGGTACCACGTGCCGCGGTGCAGGAGGAGCTCCCACGGGTCGACCTCCCGGTCGCGCGGCGTCGCGTCGGCACGACCCCGGTAGCGCAGGACGACCCGCCGCTGGTCGGTGACGGCGCGTCGGAGCGGTCCCAGCTGGGCCGTCGCCGGCTCCGGTGCGGCGCGGACGCCGGACGGGACGCCGGCAGCGCGTCGCACGGCCGCCAGCGCGTCGTCGAGCCCCGGCAGCTCGTCGCCCAGCACCGCAGCGACGTGGTCCAGCGACAGGACGAGCCGCAGCGCCTCCTCACGCGACGGTCGCAGCGGCCGGTCGAAGGTCGGCGCGAGGTGGAGCAGGATCCGGTCACCCACCAGCTCGACCTCGAACAGGTCCCCACCGAGCCGCCCCGGCAGGCCACAGAAGTTCAGCAGCTGGAGGTCGTCCAGCACGGTCGCACGATCGCTGGCCACGGCCGCGGCGGCCTCGTCGACGTGCGCCCCCGGTCGCTCCAGCAGCCACGGCACCAGGACCAGGAGGCGGCGGACGGCGTCGGTCGCACTCATGCGTCCGCCTCCCCGTGCGCGGCCAGGACGCCACGCAGCCCCTCCGTGACCGCGGCGTGTGCACTGGCCGGGTCGATGACGACCTCGTCCGGCGCGGCACCGAGCGTCCGCGACGTCGCGCGGAACCAGCGGTCGCGTCGCTGCTCGACCTCCCACCCGTCGGGCGTGCGCACCATGACACGCAGGTCGATGTCGTCGGCCTGCTCGAACAGGGCCGCCAACGCGCCGGCGTCGTCGGCGTCAGGGGGGACGTCGAACGTCTCGTCCAGCACCTCCACCTCGCCGACGACGCGGTCGGTGCGGAAGACCCGGACGTCGTCGCGTGTGCGGTCGTGGCCCCGCAGGTACCACGTGCCGCGGCGGGCCAGGAGCGCCCGGGGCTCGACCTCCCGCTCGGTCGTCTCCCCCGTCGGCTTGCGGTGGGTGAAGCGGACCGGGTGACGGTCGATGATCGCCTCGGTCAGGCGTCGCACCGGGTCGATGGCCGGCGGCAGCACGGTGATGCCCGACGGGGCGGCCTGCTCCTCCGGGTCGGGCGCGCGGGCGGCGAGCCGCGAGAACACCAACCGGTCCACGCCCCCCTCCACCAGCTGGAACGCCACCGCGAGCACGGTCATCTGCTCGACCGTGAGCTCGGTGTCGGGCAGCGCGTAGTCGTCCCCGTCGATCCAGTACGCCACCTCGCCGTCCGGCGACTCCGTCGTCTCGATCGGGACGCCGAGTCGGCGCAGCTCGTCCTTGTCCCGCTCGAACTTGCGGCGCATGGACTCGAAGGCGCCGTCGTCCCACTCCCCCATCCGCTGGCGCAGCTCCGCGAAGGTGAGCGGCCGGCGGCTGGACAGCAGGGCGACGGTGAGGTTGACCAGCCGCTCGGTCTTGGCGCTCACATGGCCTCGTTGGCGTGGTGACGGTGGGCGTGGCAGCCTAGAACATGCGTTCACGACCGGAGCAGCAACCCATGCGCACGATCGTCACCGTCCTCGTCATGACCCTCCTGGCCACGGGCTGTGACGCCGCCCAGGACACCGTCGACGACCTGCGGGTCAGGGCCGACGACCTCCTCGAGCAGGGACGTGACCTCGCCGCCACGTTCCAGTGGTGCGCCAGTGCTGCCCAGCTCGCCCAGGCCGTCGTGGCCCGTGACGTCGAGGCTGCTCGCGCCGAGGTCGCCGAACTGCGCGAGACCGCCCCCGAGGCGCTCCAGCCGGACCTCGACACGATCGAGGCGGCCGTCCAGGAGGCCGCAGACGGCGACACCGCGGCGCTCCGTGACGAGGCGGTGCAGCAGGCGGCACGTGACCTCTACGGCTTCGCCGCCGAGCGCTGCGGCCTCGCGGACGAGGCCTGAGGGGCCAACTGCGGTCCGGACCGTTCCGAACCCGGGACGCCGCCCCTCCCGGAGTCGACGTTGTCCCTACCCGTTGCCGGCCCCGACCTGGCCGTCCCCGACGGCTTCGTCCGCGACGTCCACGAACGGTCGTGGACCCTGCGCCACGCCCCGAGCGACGTGTGGTCGTGGCTCTGCGACCCCGCCACGTTCACCGACAGCCAGGTGCCGCCGTGGCGCGTCGAGTTCGTCGACCCGGCGTCCGGTCGTCCGGCCGGTTTCACCGAGGGTGTCCTGACGACGCACCACGGGCCGTTGCTGCACTTCTGCGGCGTCATCGCGGAAGTGCGCGACGGGAGCTACCGCGACCTGCACTACACGTATGGCGCGTACGCCGGCTCCCTGCGGCTGGCGCGTCCCGTCAGGCTGCAGTTCTGGGTCGGGGACGCACCCGGTGGTGGCACGGTGCTGCGTCTGCAGGTGGATGCCGACGTGCGCAGCTGGTTGCGCCCGGTGTGGCGGGTCGGCAACCGGCTGTTCTGGGGGCGCTTCGGCGCCTGGTGCGACCGTGCGGTCGGCCGACGGGCTGCCGCCTGAGCCGCCACGTCGGGCGGGTCACATCGAGGCGATGAGCTTGTCCACGCGCTCGTCCTCGTACGCGAACGGGTCCTT
>CAYMGL010000022.1:0-17597 GCA_964389945.1 uncultured Actinomycetota bacterium | reverse complement strand
ACTACCTCGGCAAGACCGTCCAGGTGATCCCGCACATCACCAACGAGATCAAGGACCGGGTGCTGGCGGTGGCGACGGACGTCGACGTCGTGATCACCGAGGTGGGTGGCACCGTCGGTGACATCGAGGGCCTGCCGTTCCTCGAGGCCGTCCGCCAGATGCGCCACGACGTGGGTCGGGACCGGATCTGCTACGTCCACTGTGCGCTGGTGCCCTACATCCCGGCGGCGAACGAGCTGAAGACGAAGCCGGCCCAGCACTCGGTGCGCGAGCTGCGCAGCGTCGGGATCCACCCCGACGTCCTGGTGCTGCGCTCCGACCGCGAGCTCGACGACGGCCTGCGCGAGAAGGTGGCACTGCAGTCGGACGTGGACGAGGACGCTGTCATCTCGGCCGTGGACTCGGCCTCGATCTACGAGGTCCCGCTGGCGATGCGCGACGCCGGGCTGGACCGCGTCGTCGCCCGCCGGTTGCACCTGCCCGACCCGGAGGGCGTCGACCTCGACCTGTCGCACTGGCGGGAGATCGTCGCACGCGTGCGGACGGTCCAGGCCGGGACGGGCGAGGTGCGCATCGCGCTGGTCGGCAAGTACATCGAGCTGCCCGACGCGTACCTGTCGGTCGTCGAGTCCCTGCGCCACGCCGGGCTCCACCACGGCGTCGGCGTCGAGCTCGACTGGGTCAGCGCCGACGACCTCGAGGGCGAGAACGCGGTCCACCGGCTGGCGCGTGCCGACGGCGTGCTCGTACCCGGCGGCTTCGGCTACCGCGGTGTCGAGGGCAAGATCGAGGCAGCGCGCGTCGCCCGCGAGCACGAGCTGCCCTACCTGGGGCTGTGCCTGGGGCTCCAGGCCGCCTGCATCGAGTTCGGCCGCAACGTGGTGGGGCTCGAGGACGCCAACTCGTCGGAGTTCCAGCCGGGCTGCGCCCACCCGGTGATCGACCTCATGCCCGACCAGCACGACGTCGAGGACAAGGGCGGCACGATGCGGCTGGGCGCCTACCCGGCGAAGCTCGTGGACGGGACCCGGGTCCGCGCACTCTACGGCGAACAGGTGGTCTACGAGCGGCACCGGCACCGCTTCGAGTTCAACAACCGCTACCGGGCCGACTTCGAGGAGCACGGCCTGGTCTTCAGCGGGCTGTCACCCGACGACCGGCTCGTGGAGTTCATCGAGCTGCGCGATCATCCGTACTTCGTCGCCACGCAGGCGCACCCGGAGTTCAAGTCGCGCCCGCACCGCGCCCACCCGCTGTTCGACGGGTTCATCGAGGCCGCGATGCAGCGACGTCGTGAGACCTCGGGCGTCCTCCCGGTCGACCTCGAGCACTTCGGGGCGATCGACGAGACGACCGTCGCGGAACTGGAGCAGGCGGCCAGGGTCGGCGAGTGAACGGCGCCGACGAGTCGAGCGAGAGTGCGTGGTTCGAGACGGTGGGGAGCCGTGTCGTGCACGAGGGGCACGTGACCCTGCGGGTCGATCGTGTCAGCATGCCGGACGGCACGGTCGAGCGCGAGGTCGCGGTCCCGCCGGACGCCGTCGGCGTCGTGGCACTCGTCGACGACGACGTCGTGCTCGTGCGGCAGTACCGCCAGCCGATCGGCGGCAGCACGCTCGAGCTGCCTGCCGGCGTGCGTGACGTCGAGGGCGAGGACCCGCTCGAGACCGGCCGCCGCGAGCTGGCCGAGGAGTGCGGGCTTGCGAGCGATGACTGGTCGGTCCTGACGACGGTGTCGTCGTCGCCGGGCTGGACGACCGAGCAGGTCACCCTCGTCCTGGCGCGCGACTGCCGACCGACCGAGGCCCCCGACGGCTTCGAGGCCACGGCGGAGGAGGCGGCGATGGAGGTCGTGCGCCTCCCGTTGGACGCCGCTGTCGAGGCCGTTCGGGACGGGACCATCACCGACGTCAAGGCGGCGCTCGGACTGCTCATGGTGGCGACGGCGGACGGCACGTCGTGACTTCGCGCGTGACCCGGCCGACGGCGCTCGCGGAGCGCTGGCTGCGGGCCGTGGCCCGCTCCGGCAGGTCCCCGAACACGCTGGACGCGTACCGCGGGGACATCCACCAGTACGTGCGCTTCCTGTCCCGCCACGGGATCACCGACATCCGCGACGTGGTGCAGGGCGTGGTGGAGGAGTTCGTCCACGAGTTCGCGACCGAACCTGGGCGCACGGGCAAGGTGCGGGCCGACAGCACCGTGGCCCGTGTGGTCTCGGCGGTGCGGATGTTCCACCGCTGGGTCGCCGAGATCGGCCTGACCGTGGAGAGCGCTGCCGAGGGCGTCCCGCCGCCGCAGGCCGTGCGTGCCGCCCCCACGGTCCTGGAGGCGACTGACCTCGCCGACCTGCTCGCGTCCATCGAGGGGGACGCCGCGATCGACCTCCGCGACCGCGCCGTGCTCTCCCTGCTGGTCGCGACCGGGATCCGCACCGCGGAGGTGGTGGCGCTCGACGTCGAGCACGTCGGGGAGGACCAACGCCGGCTGGACGTGCCCGGCGACAGCCCCCGGCCGCTGCCCATCCCCGACCCGCGGGCCCTGCGCGCCTGGCTGGAACGCGGTCGCCCGCTGGTGGCGGGCGAGGACGACGCGCTGTTCCCGAACTCCCGCGGGCAGCGCATGACCCGGCAGGGCGTCTGGCGCATCGTCAGCGAGCGGGCGGTCGCGGCAGGGCTGCCGGCCGGCACGTCGCCACGGACGCTGCGCAACACCTTCGCCGCCACCGAGCGCGCCGCAGGCACCGACGAGCAGACCGTCCTCGAGCTGCTGGGCCGCGCACCGTGGACCGGACGGGTGGAGGTCGGCTGACCGTTGGTCCGAGCCTCTAGGCTCGGGCGTCCGCGACGAGGAGACTGGGATGACGGCACCGCTGGAGGTGTCCGTGCTCATCGGGCGGAAGCGGGACGGGGGTTCGCTCACCGCGGAGGAGGTCACGACGTTCGTCGCCGGGTACCTCGACGGTCGCGTCAGCGACGCCCAGATGGCCGCGCTGCTGATGGCCGGGGTCTGCAACGGCTTCGACGACGTCGAGGCGGCGGCCCTCACCGAGGCGTACGTGCGGTCGGGCGCCACGGTGGACCTGTCGGACCTGTCGGGGCCGACGGTGGACAAGCACTCGACCGGTGGCGTGGGGGACACCACGACACTGGTCGTGGCGCCCCTGCTGGCGGCTGCGGGCTGCCAGGTGGCCAAGCTGTCCGGTCGCGGTCTCGGCCACACCGGTGGGACGCTGGACAAGCTCGAGGCGATCCCGGGGTTCCGCGTCGACCTCGACCCCGACCAGCTTCGTGCGCAGGTCGACCGGATCGGCGTGGCGGTGGCGGCGGCGACCGACGAGTTGGTCCCGGCGGACAAGCGCATCTACGCGCTGCGGGACGTGACCGGGACGGTGCCGTCCGAGGCGCTGATCGCGGCCAGCGTCATGAGCAAGAAGCTCGCCGGTGGTGCCGAGCACGTCGTGCTCGACGTCAAGGTCGGTGACGGTGCGTTCATGCGGACCCTGCCGCAGGCCACCGCGCTGGCGCGGCGCTGCGTCTCGATCGGCACGGAGCACGACCGTCGCGTGACCGCGCTGGTCACGCGGATGTCCCAGCCCCTCGGCCCCGCCATCGGCAACGCGCTGGAGGTCCGGGCCGCTGTGGACGTCCTCGGTGGCGGGGGTGGGCAGCGCCTTCGTGCGGTCTGCATCGCGCTGGCGGCAGAGGCGGTCGCGCTCACCGGCGTCCCGATGGAGGAGGCTCGGGCGCGGGTCACCCGCCACCTCGACGACGGGACCGCCCTGGAACGGTTCGCACGTTGGGTCGAGGCGCAGGGCGGCGATCCGCGCGTGGCGGAGGACCCGACCGGGGTCCTGCCATCGGCGCCCGTCGTGGTCGAGTGGCAGGCGCCGCCCGGTGTCGTGCACGCCATCGATGCCCGGCGCCTCGGTGAGCTCGCTGGCCGGCTGGGGGCGGGCAGGGCGCACCGGGCCGACGTCCTCGACCTGCGTGTCGGGTTGGCCGTCCACCTCGCCGTCGGGCGCGACGTCGGTGACGGGCCCGCGATCGAGGTGCACGCCGCAACCCGGGAGGCCGCCGACGAGGTCGTCGCGGAGCTGCCCGGCCTGGTCACGGTCCGCGACGAGCCGGTCGAGGTGCCTGACGTCGTCGTCGCACGGATCACGGAGGACGGGTGAGCGACTGGACCAGCCCCGACCCCACGGCCAGCGGGCCGCCACCGGGGGGCTGGTCCGACGTGCCACCGCCGCCCATGCCGCCACCGCGGCCGCCCGGTCCGCCGACCGGTGGGTGGTCCGGGGGCCGGCGCATCCCCCTGCGCCCGATGCGGTACGGCGAGATCCTCGACGCGTCGTTCAAGCTGTTCCGGCTCACGTTCACGCAGGTGACGGTGCTCGTCGTCGTCACGCTCGGTGCGTTCACACTGCTCCAGGTCCTCGTGCAGCCGCCACAGCCCGGCCTGTTCTCCGATCCGGCCGAGTTCGACGCGTTCACGACCGGCGATGCCGTGGGGTTCGTCGTCTCCATCGGGATCGCGCTGCTCACACAGCTCTTCGTGCTCCCGCTGGTCAGGGGCGCTGCGACGGGGATCGCGGTCGAGGCCGACCGCGGCGGTGACACGTCCTGGCAGGCGGGCCTGCGCACCGCCTGGGAGCTCGCCGGACGGCTCATCGGCCTGTCGTTCCTGCTGCTCGGGATCGGTGTCGCGCTGGCCCTGGTGCTGCTGCTGGTCGGCGGCGGGCCCGTCTTCCTGCTCGCCCAGGCGGGCGTCGTGCCGGCCGCGGTCGTGTGGGGGATCCTCGCCTTCTTCGCCGTGGTCGTGGTCGGGCTCACCTTCACCGCGCTCGTGTACCTGGCCGTGCCGATCCTCCTGGTCGAGCAGCTGACGGCCGGGCAGGCCGTGACCCGCTCGATCGAGCTCGTGCGGCCGCAGCTCCTGCGCGTCGTCGGCCTGGTGTTCATCACCGCCCTGCTCGTGAGCGTCGTCGGTGGGGTCCTCGGCATCGTGAGCGTCCCGTTCGCGCTGCTCGGCGGTCGCGTGGCGCAGATCGCGACGGCCGTGGTCTCACTCCTCGCCCAGGTCGTGACCGTGCCGTTCCAGGCGAACATCGCGCTGCTGCTGTACGTCGACGCGCGCGTTCGGGCAGAGGGGCTGGACGTCGCGGTCCTCACGGCCGAGCTGGACCAGCTGTGATCGACGCCGAGCGCGTGCGCGACGCCGCCGAGGAGGTGCTGCGCCAGCCGGCCTACGCCGACCTGCGGGAGAGCCCCCTGAGCCGCCTGCTGACGGAGGTGCGCAGCTGGATCGCCGAGCAGCTGTTCGAGCTGTTCAGCGGCACGGCGGCCGCCAGCGTCGGTCTCGTCGTGGCGGTCCTCGTGGTGCTCGTCGTCGTCGGGCTCGGGATCGTGGCCCTGCTCGGGGCGCAACGTCGAGCAGCGGCTGACCTGGTCGTGGACGAGGTGGTCGGCGAGACGCCGCAGCAGGCCGTCGAGGCTGCTGATGCCGCCCGGGCGGCGGGGGACCTCGTCACCGCCGTCCGCCGGCGGTACGGCGCCCTGCTGCTCGAGCTCGAGCAGCGCGACGTGGTACCGCGGGTGCCGGGGCTGACCGTCGGAGAGGTGGACGCGGCCGTGGCTCGCGGGGCACCGGTCGTGGCACGCGCCGTCACGGACGCCGGCGACGCACTCGCCGACATCGTCTACGGCCACCGTGCTGCGACGGTCGCCGACGACGATCTCGTCGCGCGGGCCGTGCGTGAGGTGCGTGCCGCCGTGCCGTACCGGGCGGTCGTGTCGTGAGTGGCGGGGTCGACAGCTTCGTCCGCGGGCGCGGGGCCGGCAGCACCGCCCGGCACCGACGTTGGTCCGGTCCTGTCATCGCCGGTGGTGTGCTGGTGCTGGTCGCCCTGTTGGCCCTCCAGCCGGTCGAGACCGGTGTCGCCTTCGACGTGGACAACCCGGGGCCGACGGGTCTGCGGGCGCTCGTCGACACGCTCCAGGCGCTCGACGTGGACGTGACCGTCACCGACGACGCCGCGGTCGCGTCCGGGGCGGACACGGTGCTGGTGCCCCCGCTCGGCTGGCCGCGCGAGCTCGTGGACGAGCTGGCCGCCGGGGGTGCCCGGGTCGTCGCGCAGGTCCCGCCGACCGACGAGGCGGTCAGCAGCCCCCTGGGCGTGGGCGGGATCGGGCTGGTCGACCTCGAGCCCGGCTGCGCGCTCCTCGCCGACGTCCGGTCGCTGCGGACGTCGCAGTGGGCTGGGTGGCAGCCCGAGGCGGGGACGGAGGTCGCCGAGCGCTGCCTGACGGTCGACCGGACCGCCTGGCTGCACCGCCTTCCGGTCGGCGACGGTGAGCTGGTGTCGTTGGCGACCATGGCGCCCCTGACCAACGAGCGCTTCCGGGACTCGGACGCCGCCCTCGCCGGCGTCCGGCTGCTCGCCCCGTCGGGTGACGAGCGGGTCGTGCTGCTGCAGGCCCCGCCGGGGGAGCCACCGCCCGGGCTGCTCGACATCATCGACCGGCGGTGGTTCGACGCGGCGTGGCTGACCCTCGCGCTGCTGGTGGTCCTGGCGCTCGCCCGCGGTCGACGGCTGGGCCGACCGGTCGACGAGCAGCTCCCGGTGCGCGTGCCGTCGGGTGAGCTGGCGCGGGCGATCGGGGACCTGCGGCACCGGGCCGGCCACGACGGTCGCGCCGCGGAGGTGCTGCGCGCCCGGACGCTCGTCGCCTGTCGCCGACGCTTCGGCCTGCCCGCGTCGACGCCGCCCGAGACCGTGCTCGACGAGCTGCAGCGGCACGGCCTGGCGACCTCGCCCGGCGTTGCTGCTGCACTGGTGGGCCCCCTGCCCGAGGACGGTGACGGGCTCGTCGCCGTGGCCCGCGCCCTCGCCGAACTCCGTCACAGCCTGCGCGGTGCCCCCGCGCCCGACCCCGGGACGACCTCATGACGACTGCACCACCACCGCCCGACGACGCCCGTGCCGCACTCGCCGCCCTGCGCGACGAGGTGGCTCGGATCGTCGTGGGCCAGGACAGCACGGTCACCGGGCTGGTCACGGCGCTGCTCGTCCGTGGTCACGTCCTGCTCGAGGGCGTGCCGGGGGTCGCAAAGACGCTGCTGGTCAAGACGCTCGGCGCCGCCCTCGACATCGACGTGGCGCGGGTCCAGTGCACGCCGGACCTGCTGCCGGCTGACATCACGGGGCAGCCCGTGCTGGACCCCTCCGGTCGAGCGACGACCTTCCGGGAGGGGCCGGTCTTCACCAACCTGCTGCTCGCCGACGAGCTGAACCGGACACCGCCGAAGACCCAGTCCGCCCTGCTGGAGGCGATGGAGGAGCGGCAGGTGTCGGTGGAGGGCCAGCCACGGCGCCTCCCGGAGCCGTTCCTCGTCATCGCCACGCAGAACCCCGTCGAGCACGAGGGCACCTACCCGCTCCCGGAGGCACAGCTCGACCGGTTCCTGCTGAAGCTCACCGTGGGCTACCCGAGCGAGCGCGAGGAGGACGCGATCCTCGAGCGGCACGATGCCGGGCTCGACCCGCACGACCTCTCCGCGGTGCGGGCCGTGGCAGGGCCGGCGGACCTCGCGGCCGGACGGGCAGCCGTGCAGCAGGTCGAGGTCGACGCGGACGTGCGGCGCTACGTCCTCGCGGTGTGCCGCGCGACGCGTGAGGCACCGGCCGTGCAGCTGGGGGTCTCACCGCGTGGCGCCACCATGCTGCTCCACGCCGCCAAGGCATGGGCATGGCTGGCGGGTGCGACCTACCTGAGCCCCGACGAGGTCAAGGCAGTGGCGCGTCCGGCACTGCGCCACCGGCTGCTGCTGCGGCCCGAGGCCGCGCTGGAGGGCGCAACGCCCGAGGGCGTCCTCGACCGGGTGCTCGCCTCGGTGCCGGTCCCGCGGTGAGCACGCGCACGGTTGGCGGCGACGCGCCGGCGGCACCGGCGGCCGCGCCCGTGCCCCGACCCGGCACACGGACGTGGTGGGCTGGCTGGCTGCCACGCCCGACGGTGCTGACCGCCGCGCTGCTGGGCGCGGTCGTCGTGGCGACGCCCTTCGTGGCGCGGCCCGTGGGCCTCCTGCTGGCCCTCGCGGTCGTCGTGCTGGCGGCCGTGGACGCGCTGCTGGCGCCGCCGCCGTGGTCGCTGGGCGTGGCGCGTCACGCACCGGGCGTCCTCGTCCTCGGCGACAGCGGCGAGCTGGGCTGGACCGTCGGCGCACCGTCCGGCCGGATGCTGCGCGTGTGGGTCGCCGACGCGCTGCCGCCGTCGCTCGGTGCCGAGGCCCGGCGCGCCGGACTCGCGGTACCGGCGCACGGGCGCGCCACCGCGCGCACCACGGTCCGTCCGTGGCGACGCGGCACGTTCCACCTCGAGGAGGTGGTCGTCCGGGTCGCGGGTCCGCTCGGTCTCGGCACGCGCCAGGCCCCGCGCTCGGTGTCGGGCCAGGTGCAGGTCCACCCGGCGTTCCCGTCCCGCGACGCGACCCTGCTCCGGCTGGAGCTGGACCGGCTGCGCAACGCGGGGAACCGCATCGCCCCGACGCTCGGTGGGGGGACCGAGTTCGACCACCTGCGCGAGTACCGCCACGGCGACGACGTGCGACGGGTCGACTGGGGTGCCACCGCCCGACTCGGCCACCCGGTCGTGCGCACCTACCGGGTGGAGCGCGACCGCACGGTGCAGGTGCTGCTCGAGCACGGCCGGGCCTCGGCCACGGTCGTGGCGGGTGTGCCGCGCCTCGACCACGCGATGGACGCTGCGATGGCGCTGCTGACGGCTGCGGGCGAGGTCGGCGACCGGGCGGGCCTGACGACCTACGCCGCCGAGGTGACGGGCACGGTCGCGGCCGCTCGCCGGACCGACCAGGTCGCGCGCGCGGCCGCGATGCTGCACGCGCTCGAGCCCGAACTGGTCGAGGCGGCCCACCGCACGGCCTTCGCGCACCTCGCGGCCCGGCAGCGTCGGCGTGCCCTGCTGGTGGTGCTCACCGACCTCGGGGCGGCCGCCGCGGTGGACGCCCTGCAGCACGCGCTGCCGGTGCTGACGACGCGCCACGAGGTCGTCGTCGGGTCGGTGAGCGACCCGGCGCTGGCGACCATGGCCGACCGCGTGCCCAGCGAGGTCCTCGCGGCCCACAGCAGCGCAGGCGCCGCCGACGTGCTGGCCCGGCGCGAGGACAACGCCGCCCTGCTGCGCCGCCGTGGCGCGCACGTGATCACGGGTCCCCCCGGCGTCGTGGCCGAGCGTCTCGTGGACGTCTACCTCGACCTCAAGGCGCGCGGTCGGGTGTGACCCCCCAGACGGCGGCGCTCCCCGAGCGCTCGCCGATCACCCGGGCGCCGCCGCGCACTGCGCTGCGGGCGGCGAGCTCCGCGGTGGCGGCGGGTCCCCGGACGACGACCGGCACGGCGAACGCGGCCAGTGCGAGCGCCCCGATGCCGATCTCGAGCCACGCGGGCCAGTCCCTCGGGGTGACGAACCCCTCGACCAGGGCCGCGCCCGTGAACGCGAGCAGCAGCCCGAGCACGACGACGGCGGCGCGCTGCCCCTCCTCCGCGAGCGCGTCGCTGCGCCACCGGTCGCCGGGGACCAGGAGCGACCAGCCGAGCCGCATGCCGGCGGCCCCCGACGCGATGATCGCCGACAGCTCGAGCAGCCCGTGGGGGAGGATCGACGTCCAGAACACCGCAGGTCGTCCGTAGGCGGTGATGATGCCGCCGGCGACGCCGACGTTCAGTCCGTTGAAGGCCAGGACGTACAGCGTGGGCAGGCCACCGACGACACCGGCCCCGAAGGCGAGCAGGCCGACCTGGATGTTGTTGGTGCCGACGAGCGCGGCGAACACCGGGTTGGGGTTGTCGGTGTAGTAGTCGGTGAAGTCCTGCTCGACGAACTGCTGGAGGTCCTGGTCGCTGCCGATCGTCGGCAGCGCACGGGCGTCCCGCACGACGAACGCACCCAGCAGGAGCGCCGGCAGCACCAGCGCCACCGTCGCGATCGCCAGCTGGGTCCGCAGGCGCCACATGGCAGCGGGCCACTGCACCCGCAGGAAGTCCAGGACGGCCGAGCGTGAGCGTGCCTCGGTGCCGTAGACCACGCCGGCCGCGTCGGCGACGAGGTGGGTGAGCTCGCCATGGAGGGACGGGTCGCCCCCGTCCTCACCGACCGCGGCGAGGTCGGCGGAGGTCCGCAGGTAGAGGTCGACCAGCTCGTCGAGGTCGCGCGGCGTCAGCCGCGCCGGGGTGCGCCGGCCCGTGGTCGTCAGCGACCGCAGCCGGTCCCAGTCGTCACGCCGTCGGGTGATGAGTGCGTCGAGGTCCGTCGTCCCGCCCCTGCGATAGCGTGCGCCGCAGCGTACGGACGGAGGGGCGCGCGGTGGAGCGGCCGGCAGGAGCGCGTGGCCCGGAACGGGTCGTGACGCCGGAGGCCGTGGCGCTCGACCTCCAGGTGGCCACCGTCGCCACGCGCGGACTCGGCCTGCTCGTCGACGTCCTCCTGCAGGGCGTGGCGGCACTGCTGGTCGTCGCGGCCCTGCAGCTGGCCGACGTGGACTCCGCCAGCGGTGCCGTGTTCGTCACCGTCGTGCTCGTGGCCGTCTTCCTCGTCCGGATCGGCTACCCGGTGGTCTTCGAGACCCGGTTCGGGGCCACGCTGGGACACATGGCGATGGGCCTTCGCGTGGTCACGATGGACGGTGCACCGATCCGTGCCCGGCAGGCCCTGGCACGCGCTGCCGTGGGGCTGTTCGAGATCGACAGCACCTTCGGCTCGGTGGCCCTGCTGACCGCGGCCGCGCGTCGTGACGGGCGACGGCTCGGCGACCTGGCCGCAGGCACACAGGTCGTGTCCACGCGAGTTGGGACCGGCAGCGCCGTCGCACTCGAGGTCGAGGTGCCGCCGCACCTCGCGACCTGGGCCACGACGCTGGACACGTCCGGGCTGACGCGGCCGGAGCGCACGGCGTTGCGTCGCTACCTGCTGCGCGCGGGTGACCTGCCGCCGGCACGTCGCGACGAGCTCGCCGCCGGCCTCGCCGATCGGCTGCTGCCGCGGATGGCCGCGTCACGGCCCGAGCAGGGGAGTGCCCACGACACGCTCGTGGCCATCGCGGCCACCCTCACCGACGACCAGCCGGTCGGGTCGCTCGACGACCTGCCGCCGCCGGCACCGCCGAGCGGCCCCTTCGCACCGCCGGGCTGAGCCTCAGCGCAGGTGGCGGGTGTCCATGCCCGCCTCGAAGCCCTCCTGCCACGCGCGGGCCAGCCGACCACCGGCATAGGGGTTGTCGGGCAGCTCTGCATCCGCGCCCGGGCCCTCGCGCCACTCCTCGGTGAAGCCGAGGGACGACAGGGTCGCCGACTGCTGGTCGTCGAGCAGCACGGTCAGGGCGGCAGCGCGTCCCTGCGACTCTGCTCGCGCGACGTCCGTCGACAGTGCCATGGAGGTCTCCTCGCGGTTCCGGGTCCGGGCTGCACCCGGTGCGATGACGACCTGCCACCACCCCGCCCACCGTACGCCCCGCCCGAGGACGCGGGGACGACGGGCCGAGCAGTTAGGCTCCGTCCCCGGTCGGGTCGGGGAGACGTGGTGGCGTACGAGGTGCGTCTGGAGGTGTTCGAGGGGCCGTTCGACCTGCTCCTCCAGCTGATCGCGCGCCGCAAGCTCGAGGTCACCGAGATCGACCTCGCCGACATCACCGCCGACTTCCTCGGCCACATGACGGAGCTCGAGTCGGTGGACCTCGAGACCGCGACGAACTTCCTGGTCGTGGCAGCGACGCTCATCGAGCTCAAGGCCGCGCGCCTGCTGCCGAGCGACCAGCAGGCCGAGGCCGAGGACCTGCTCGCGGAGGCCCGCGACCTGCTCTACGCGCGCCTGCTGGAGTACCGGGCGTTCCGCGAGATCGCGGACGTGCTGTCGACGCTGTTCTCGGGCAGCGAGCCGTTCGTCGGCCGTGAGGTCCCGCTCGAGGCCCGGTTCCGACGGCTCGTGCCCGACACCACGCTGGCGATCGACCCGTCGGGGTTGGCGCGGCTCGCGGCGATCGCGATGCAGCCACCACCGATCGAGCAGGTCGACCTGGCCCACGTCCGCCGGGCGACGATCTCGATCCGCGACGCCACACGAGCGCTGCTGGACCGACTCGGCCACGGGCGTGCCCGGTTCGACGAGCTGACGTCGGGCCGAGAGCGCCACGAGCGTGTGGTCTTCTTCCTCGCCGCGCTCGAGCTCTACAAGCTCGGCCACCTCGACCTGGAGCAGCCGGACCTCCGTGCACCCATGGAGGTGGCGCACCGCGAGGGCGGCCGTGACCTCGGGAGCGTGACCGACGAGGAGCTCGGCGAGGACCTGCCCGACCCTGCCGACGACCCCGACCCCGACGGTGTGCCCGACGAGGCCGCCGTCGTCGACCTGACAGGCTGAACCGATGGAGACCGCCGTCCGCCAGGGCCTCGAGGCCCTGCTCTTCCTCGCCTCCGAGCCGGTGCCCGCGGGCGAGCTCGCCGAGGCCCTCGAGCTCGAGGTGGCCGAGGTCGAGGACGCCTGCCAGGAGCTGGCCGACACCTACCGGGCCGAGGAACGCGGCCTCGCGGTGCGGCGTGCGGGCGGTGGCTGGCGGATGTACACCGCAGAACCCGCGTGGCCGGTCGTCGAGCGGCACGTCCTGGCCGGTCGCACCGGCCGCCTGTCGAGCGCGGCGCTGGAGACCCTGGCCGTCGTCGCCTACAAGCAGCCGATCACGCGCTCGACGATCGGCGAGATCCGTGGCGTGAACGCCGATGCGGCGGTCCGCTCCCTGGTCGCCCGCGACTACCTCGAGGAGGTCGGTCGCGAGGAGACGCCGGGCCAGCCGGTGCTGTACGGCACGACGCAGCGCTTCCTCGAGGACATCGGCCTCGACGGGCTCGACCAGCTGCCCGACCTCGCCGACCACCTGCCCGAGGACGCCCCCGACGAACCCGACGACGTCCGGGCGGCGCGCGAGCTCCTGCAGCGAGGTGGTTCCCTGCGCAGCGACGAGGACCGACGGGTCGCACACGAGGAGGCCGCCGCGCGCCGCGCGGAGGACGACGCCTCCATGGCCGACCTCACGACCCGACTCGAGCAGGCCGCGCGATCCGCGATGGACCAGCTGCGCGACGCCGTCGCCGCCCGCGAGGCGATCGAGGAGGGGGAGGACCCCGAGGGCCTCGCCGATCCCGACGCTGATGACGACGACCAGGACGACGAGTGAGTGACGACGGTCTCGAACGCCTCCAGAAGGTGATGGCCGCGGCCGGTGTGGCCTCGCGGCGTGCCTCGGAGGAGCTGATCGAACAGGGGCGCGTCCGGGTCGACGGCGACGTCGCCCGCCTCGGGCAGAAGGTCGACCCGACCACGGCGGTCATCCACGTCGACGGCGAACGCATCAACGTCGACGTGGACCTCGTCTGGGTGATGTTCAACAAGCCGCGTGGTGTCGTGACGACCGCCGACGACCCCGAGGGTCGGCCCACGGTCATCGAGTACGTCGACGTCCCGCAACGGCTCCACGCGGTCGGCCGGCTCGACATGGACACCGAGGGCCTGCTCCTGCTGACCAACGACGGTGAGCTGACCAACAAGCTGCTGCACCCCTCCTACGAGGTCGAGCGGACCTACCTCGCGCTGATCCGCGGGTCGGTCAAGCGCCACGTGCTGGCAGAGCTGCGCGACGGGGTCCGCCTCGGCGACGGGATCGCCCGGCCGAAGTCGGCGCGGGTGATCGAGGACCAGAACGAACGGACCCTGCTCGAGATCGTGATGACCGAGGGCCGCAAGCACGAGGTGCGGCGCATGGTCGACAAGGTCGGTCTGCACCTGGAGCGGCTGGCGCGGACCGCGTACGGCGGGGTCGAGATCGGCGACCTCAAGCAGGGCAAGTGGCGCCACCTCAGCCAGACCGAGGTCAGCGCGCTGTACGCCGCGGTCGGTGAGGGGGACGACCCGCCGTCGAGCCGGCACACGTCGCTGCACGAGCGGCGTGCGCGGCAGGCCGGTCGGCCGTGAGCCACGACGGACCGGACCGCGTGCGTGTCCACCCGGCGGCGCTCGCCGGCGAGGTGCGCGTCCCGGGCGACAAGTCGGTGAGCCACCGCTGCCTGCTGCTCGGTGCGCTGGTCGGCCAGGAGGTCGCGGTGACCGGGCTCGCACCGTCCGGCGACGTCACGTCCACCGCCCGCGCCCTGCGGACCCTGGGCGCGACGGTCGAGCTCGATGCCGACGCCGAGGGCCGGCTCGAGGGCCGCGTGGTCGGCCCCCTGCGGGAGGCCGCCGACGTGATCGACTGCGGCAACTCCGGCACGTCGCTGCGGCTGCTGGCCGGGGTCGTGGCGGGCATCGACGGCGTCGCAGTGCTGACGGGCGACGCCTCGTTGCGCCGCCGACCGGTGGGGCGCGTGGCGAGACCACTGGCGGTCATGGGAGCCCACCTGCACGCCCGTGGCGGCGACCAGCTGCCACCGCTGGTCGTCCGCGGGGGCGCGCTGCACGGCACCACCTACGAGCAGCCGCATGCGTCGGCACAGGTCAAGTCCTGCGTGCTGCTCGCCGGGCTGCGGGCCGAGGGCCCGACCACGGTGGTCTCGCCGATGCCGAGCCGTGACCACACCGAACGGATGCTGACGCACCTCGGCGCGAGCCTCGAGGTGGCCATCGCCGACGACGGGGAGGAGCGGGTCAGGATCACGCCCGGTGCCCTCACGGCGGCACCGCTGCACGCGCCACGTGACCCGTCCTCCGCCGCGTTCTGGCAGGTGGCGGCAGCGGTGAGCGGGACGACCGTGCGCACGCCGGGCGTGCTCCACGGCGAGACCCGCAACGGCGCCCTGCGTGCCCTGCTGGAGATGGGGGCGCACGTCGAGGCCGAGCACGTCGAGACGGGGGGCAGCGAGCCCGTGGCCGACGTCACGGTGGTCGGTGGTGACCTGCGCGGCGGCCTCACGCTCGGCGGTCGTGCGGTCGTCGACGCGTTGGACGAGCTGCCGGTCCTGGCGCTCGCGGGTGCGATGTCACGCGAGGGCCTCGAGGTCACGGACGCCGCCGAGCTTCGGGTCAAGGAGTCCGACCGGGTCGAGACGACGGTCGCGGCGCTCGGTGCACTCGGTGTCACCGTCGAGCCGCGCAGCGACGGGTACCGTGTCGAAGGTGGTCAGCGACCCCGCGGCGGGCACGTCGACGCTGCCGGGGACCACCGCATCGCCATGACCGCAGCGATCGCCGGCGCCGTCGGCGACGCACCCGTCGAGATCAGCGGCTTCGCCGCGGTCGCGACCTCGTACCCCACGTTCCTCGACGACCTCACCGCCCTCGGTGGTCGCGTCGAGCTGCTCGACTGAGCTGGAGCCCGGAAGTGTCCCCGACCGATCCCGTCAGCACGACCGCGAGTCCCATGCACGGCATCACCGTCGCCATCGACGGCCCAGCCGGCACGGGCAAGTCGTCCGCGGCCGCACGCGTCGCCACGGCGCTCGACCTGCCGCACGTGGACACCGGCGCGTTCTACCGCGCCGTGACGCTGGCCATCCTGCGCCGGGACGTGCCGCTGGACGACCACGAGGCGTGCGCACGGGTGGCCCACGAGGTCGACGTGCGTCGCGTCGACGGACGGACGCTGCTGGACGACGAGGACGTCGAGGACGAGATCCGCGGCGACGACGTCACCGCCGCCGTGTCGAAGGT
Source organism: uncultured Actinomycetota bacterium (assembly GCA_964389945.1). Taxonomy (GTDB): domain Bacteria; phylum Actinomycetota; class Nitriliruptoria; order Nitriliruptorales; family Nitriliruptoraceae; genus JBFGFG01. The sequence goes on along the minus strand of CAYMGL010000022.1, from coordinate 1,890 downwards.
GGCGGCGATCCCGGCCGTGCGCGACGCGGTGACACCGCTGCAGCGGGCCCAGGCCTTCGCCCACGGCGGCGTCGTCGAGGGCCGCGACGTCGGCACGGTCGTCCTGCCCGATGCCGACGTGAAGATCTGGCTCACCGCCGACGAGGAGACGCGCGCCGAACGCCGCGCAGCGCAGACCGGCCAGGACGTCGAGGAGGTGCTCGCCGACCAGCAGGCCCGCGACACCGCCGACACCAACCGGGCCGTCGCACCGCTGGCGCAGGCCGACGACGCGTGGGAGCTCGACACGACCGCACTCGACCTCGACGAGGTGGTCGACGAGATCGTCCGGCACGTGCGCGCCAGCGTCGTCCATCGCGACGACCCGGTGACCGCCCGTGCGGCGCTGCCACGCGTCGCCGTCGTCGGGCGCCCCAACGTCGGCAAGTCCACGCTGGTCAACCGCATCCTCGGCGCCCGGATCGCGATCGTCGAGGAGAAGCCCGGCGTCACGCGCGACCGCACCGAGCACCTCGCCGAGTGGCTCGGCCAGCCGTTCGTGCTGGTCGACACCGGTGGCTGGGAGCACCAGGCAGAGGGCATGGCCGCCCGCATCGTCGAGCAGGCCGAGGCTGCCGTCGCGTCAGCGGACCTGGTGCTGTTCGTGGTGGACGTCACCGTCGGGATGCTCGACGACGACGAGCGCTACGCCAAGGTGATCCGCCGGGCCGGCGTCCCGGCCATCGTCGTGGCCAACAAGGTCGACTCCGAGAAGCGCGAGCCAGAGGTCGCAGCGCTGTGGAACCTCGGGCTCGACGAGCCGGTGGGGATCTCCGCGCGGCACGGTCGTGGCGTGGGTGACCTGCTCGACCGTGTGCTGGACGAGCTGCCGGACGCGGCCGTCGGCATGATCGACGAGGACCCGGTCCCGCGCGTCGCGCTGGTCGGCAAGCCCAACGTCGGCAAGTCCTCGCTGTTCAACCGGCTGCTGGGGGAGGACCGGTCCATCGTGGACGCGGTCGCCCACACCACGCGGGACGCGGTGGACACCCTGGTCGAGATCGACGGTGAGCCCTGGACCTTCGTGGACACGGCCGGCATGCGTCGCAAGTACCGCCACGGCGAGGACACCGAGCTGTACTCGGTCGACCGCACCCGCGCCGCGATCGAGCAGGCGGACATCGCGCTGTTCCTCGTCGACGCCTCCGAGCCGCTGGGCGAGCAGGACCAGCGTCTCGCGGCCCTGCTGCGCGACGCCGGGTGCGGCGTGATCATGGTCTGCAACAAGTGGGACCTGCTCGACGAGGAGCGCCGCCTGGACTTCGAGCGCGAGCTCGACCGGCTGCTGTCCTTCGCCCGGTTCGCACCACGGGTCAACGTCTCGGCGTCGACCGGCCGCGGTGTGCTGCGGATCCCGCCGCTGCTGCGCGAGGTGTGGGAGCAGTACACCCGCCGCATCAGCTCGGGCGAGCTCAACCGGTGGCTCGAGGAGGTCACCGAGCGGACCCCACCGCCCACGCGTGGCGGGCGCCAGGCCAGGGTGAAGTACGTCACGCAGGCCGAGACCCGTCCGCCGGTGTTCATCACGTTCACCAGCGGGACCGTCGCACCGGCGTACCGCCGCTTCCTCGAGCGCGAGCTGCGGACGCGGTTCGGCTTCGAGGGCGTGCCGCTGTCGCTGGCGGACCGCCCGCGCGAGGATCGGCGTCGGTAGTCGACGCCACCGGCGAGCCCGGGGCCGGTCGCTTTGTTGCCGCCCCCGACGTGCGGTAGCGTCGCCGGCCGCGGTCGACGACCGCGGATCGCCGCCGGCACCGTCCGGGACCCAGCCCCCAGTGGTCCCACGCATGCGAGGTCGAGGCGAGACGGGCTGTGGCGCAGTCAGGTAGCGCACTCGTCTGGGGGGCGAGG
>CAYMGL010000021.1:0-17608 GCA_964389945.1 uncultured Actinomycetota bacterium | reverse complement strand
CTGCAGGTCCTTGGTGAACGGGTTGCGCAGCTGCATGTCGCGGGCCTGCACCTCCCACTTCACCTGCTCGAAGTCGAGCAGCGGCTCGTCGGTCAGCTCGTTCATCCCGCGCACGAGCGCCTCGAGGTTGTCCTCGACGACGAAGTCCGGGCCGTGGTCGAGGAACTTCTGGACCGGCTCGGTCGGGCCCGGACCGATGCGGTTGAGCAGGAAGCCCAGCTTGGAGTCCATGTCCGGGTTCTGCTCGGACCCCGACAGCGCGAACTCCTTCTCGATGATCCGCTGCGTGAGGACGAACCACGAGTAGTCGTAGCCGGTGTCGAGGATCGCCTGCATCGTCCCGAGCGAGTCGGAACCGGGGATCGCCGGGACCGGCAGCCGCTTGCCGGTGGCGCTCAGCCACAGCGAGGAGGGCCCGGGCAGGACGCGGATGGCGTGGTGCGGCCAGATCGGGTCCCAGTTGCGGATGCCCTCGGTGTAGTGCCACATGCGGTCGCGGTTGACGAGGTTGGCGCCAGCCGCCTCGGTGATCTCCAGCATGCGTCCGTCGACGTGGTGGGGCACGCCGGAGATCAGGTGCTCGGGCGCGGGGCCCATGCGCTCGGTCGGCCAGTTCCTGCGCACCAGGTCGAAGTTGCCGCCGATGCCGCCCGAGGTGATCGCGATCGCCTGTGCGGACAGCTCGAACTCGCCGACGACGTCGCGGTTGGACTGCTCACCGCGCGCCACGTCGGACGGGGCGAGGATGCTGCCCGTGACGCCGGTGGCGCGGCCGTCGGTCAGCACGAGGTCGTCGACCTGGTGCCGGAAGCGGAACTCGAGGTTGCCCGCGGCCTCGTGCTCCCGGCAGCGGCGCTCGAACGGGGCGAGCGTGCCGGGACCTGCGCCGACGGTGATGTGGAACCGGGGCACGGAGTTGCCGTGGCCGCTCGCCAGCCCGCCGCCCCGCTCGGCCCAGCCGACCGACGACAGCCACCGCATGCCCTGCTGGTGCAGCCACGAGCGCTTCTCGCCGGCCGCGAAGTTGACGTACGCCTCGGCCCACTGCCGCGGCCAGTGGTCCTCGCCGCCGGTCTCGCCCTCGTCGAACCGGTCGAACCCGGCGGTGCCGAGCCAGTCCATCCACGCCAGCTCGAACGAGTCCTTGATCCGCAGCATGCGCTGCTCGGGCGAGTCGACGAACAGCAGCCCCCCGAGCGACCAGAAGGCCTGACCGCCCAGCGACTGCTCGGGCTCCTGGTCGAGGACGAGCACCTTCGCCCCGGCGTCGCACGCCTCGGCGGCTGCCACCAGCCCGGCGATCCCGCCGCCGACCACGATCACGTCTGCGTCCATGCCCACTCCATGCTCGTCCGGTGCGCCACGGATGCTACGCGCGGTAACGCCTCCGCTCGGCGCCGACCCGGCGACGGTGCTGGCCGTCGACGGGCTGGACCGGTGACGTCAGGCCGCGGCCGATGCCCGTGGGGCGTGTGTGCTGGTGAGCACGACCGTGCGCCACTGCAGCCCGCGACGGTCGGCCACGAGGGCCGGCAGCGTGGGCAGGAGGTGGCCGAGGACCTCGTGGTGGGGGTGGACACGGAACTGGAACGACGAGCCGGTGCGGCGCCCGAACCAGTTGCCGACCCGCGCGACGGTGCGGACGAACCACCCCTCGCGCGGCATCGTCACCGCGATCGTGGTCGGTTCGACCGACAGGGCCGTGTCGAGCATCGCCCGCCACTCGCGCGTGCAGCAGATCACCCGGTGCAGGACGACGAGGTCGGCCGGCTCGAGCGGCGGTGGCGCTGCGGCATCCCCGACGATCCGCGTGATGCGGTCGGCCTTGCCGGCCCGCTCGGCCAACCCCAGCGCCTCCTCCTCCCAGTGCGGGGAGAGGTCGAGGTTGGTGGCGTGCGTCGCGCCGCGGTCGAGCAGCGCCAGCTGCAGCTGGCCGAGCCCGCCACCGATCTCGAGCACGCGTGCACCCTGCACCGCCTCGTCAGGGATGGCCGCGAGCACCCGTCGGTCCGCCGGGCTGTGCCCGAGCCACCGCTGGAGGACCGCGCCGCGCCGGGCCGCACGGGCGGTGAAGACGTCGTCGTTGCCCGGGCTCGAGCAGCACGGCTCCCCCATCGGACGACTCCCCGCTCAGGCGCTCTCGTGGTGCAGCTCCGGAGTGTGGGCGCTGCGGGCCCAGAGTGCCAGAAGACTCGGCAGCACGAGGATCGCCGCGACGAGCGAGAAGCCGATCGCGTAGGCCACGACGAGGCCGAGCTGCCGGAACGGCACCAGCGAGCTCGTGACCAGGATGATGAACCCGGCCATCGTCGTCAGCGCGGACCCCGCCAGTGCCCCACCGGTGTGGCGCAGCGTCGAGCGCAGCGCCCCGTCGACCTCGCCGTACTCCTCGAGGTCCTCGGTGAAGCGGTTGGTGATGTGGATGGTGAACGGCACGCCGATGCCGATCGCGAGACCGGAGATGGTGGACGTCACCGGCCCGAACGGGATCCCGGTCGCGGCCATCATGCCGAAGACCCACAGGAGCACGAACCCGACCGGCAGCAGCGTCAGGGCGCCCAGCACCGGGCGACGGTCGCGGATGCCGAACACGAGCACGAGCAGGACCAGCGCGGCCAGCAGGGTGATCGCGAGCGACGACACCTGCGACGCCGAGAGGTCGCTGATGATGGCCTGCGTGATGATGTTGGTCCCCGTCGCCGTGACCCGCACCTCGCCGCCGTCGACCGGCGTGAGTGCGTCCTCCACGGGCGCGAACGCCTCCTCGAGGTTCTCGGCGAGCGTCAGCGCTCCGACCTCGTCGGACTGCGTCTGCGCCACGACCAGCGAGCCGAAGTAGCCACCGTCGTCGCCGACGGCGAGCACGGAGGCCGTCGACGGGTCCGCGGCGAGCAGGGCGTCGTAGATCGCGACGACGTCCGCGTCCTCGCTGACGGTGAGGTCGGGCTGCAGGCCCAGGCCCGTCGCCGTCTGCGCGAAGGTCCCGGCGGCCTGGAGCTGCGCCGGGTCGACCTCGGGCTGCCCGGGCGGCGCCTGGCCACCGGCGCCCTCGCCACCTGCACCGCCGCCCTCCTGCAGCTGCTGGGCGAGCTGCGCCAGCTGGAGCTGCTGGCCGATCCGGCTCACGATCGACTCGGCCGCGGCGTTCTCACCGATCGTGAGCACGCCCTCGATGTCGGCGAGGTCGCCGACGGCGGCGACGGTCGCGTTGTGGGCCGCGGGTGTCGCCGGGTCGCCCTGGGCGACGATGGTCGTCTGCTCGCCGAAGCCGCCGCCGAACTCGTCCTCGATGGTCGAGAACGTCTCCAGGACGGGGTTGTCCTCCGGGAGGAAGTCGGTGAACGAGAACTCGGTCGACAGCTGCGTGAGGCCGTACCCGCCGAGACCTGCGGCGAGGACGGTCACGATGACGACCGGCACGGCGAAGCGCTCGCCCAGGACGGCGGTCGATGCCGTGAGGTTGGACAGGCGCCCCTCGGCGGTCGCGCCGAGCGCCTCACGCGGGAGCTCATCGGCGCGGCGGTCGAGGAGCGAGCGTGCCGCCGGGACGAAGGTCAGCATCAGCAGGAACGCGACGGTGATGCCGATGGCCGCCAGCACGCCGAAGTCCTGGATCGCGGGGACCGGGTTGGCGAGGTTGGTCAGGAAGCCGAGCGCCGTGGTCATGGTCGCCAGCAGCAGGGCGACACCGACCGTGCCGGCAGCGCGGCGCAGCGCGTGGTCGACCTCGTCGCCCTCGGCGATCTCCTCGCGGTAGCGGGTCGTGACGTGGATGGCGTAGTCCACGCCGAGGCCGATCAGCAGGATCGGGATGATCTGCGTCGGCGGCGTGAACGCACCGATCACCCCGAGGTAGTCGGGGCCGAGGAGCACGCCCAGCCCCTGCATCCAGGAGATCGACGCGAGGATCGCGAACATCGTCAGGCCGACGTCCGCAGCAGCCCGGCGCAGCGTCATCAGACGGGTCGCGCCACCGCGCGGCGGGAAGAGGTAGACCAGGAGCAGGATCACGACGATGATGAGCGCGGCGGTGCCGAAGAGCCGGCCGATCTCGGAGTTGAACGAGTCGTCGGGCTCGAAGAGCAGCTCGAACGCGAAGGCACTCGTCTCGAGCGGTGCGTCGACCTCGTCGACGACCTCGACGACGTCCTTCACGGCCGCGATGAGCGCCGAGGTCTGGGCGTCGACGCCCTCCTCGCCGGCGGTGATGACCTCGGTGTCGAGGAACACCAGCAGCAACGCGGTCTCGGCGTCCACGGCCGCGACCTCGCCGTCGGCCGTCGCCACGAGGCCGGAGCTGATCCCGGTGAGCTCGGCCGGCAGCTGCTCGACCGCCTGCTCGTACGCGGCGTCGACGGCCGCGTCGTCGGTGAGGGCTGCCGGGTCGACGACGCCCTGCGCGATCCCCTGCTGCACCGGCAGCAGGTAGGAGATGACCGGCGCGCCCTGCGCCATCGACAGGCGGTCGGGGAAGGCTGCGGTGACCGCCTCCTGGACCGCCGTCACCGTCTGCAGGCCCTCCGGCGAGACGACGTCGTCGCCCTCGACGACGACCTGGACGATCGTCGCGAGCGAGCCCTCGAAGGCCTCGCTGGCGAACTCCGACGCGGCGAGCGCCTCGTTGTCGGGCGAGAACGACTCCTGCCCCTGGTCCTGCTCGGCCTGGCCGGCGAAGGCACCGAACACACCCGTCAGCAGCACGACGAGGACGACGGTCAGCGCGGGGACACGCAGGGCAGCACCGGTGATGGCACGGACGAGAGGGGCCATTGGCGAGGCTCGCAGATCGGGGTCCGGCGGACCGTACACCGAAATCATTGCGCGACGCAAAAGACTGCAGATGCAATAGTTGCACGAGCAAAGCATCGTGCGGTACACGTTGCGCCCTGCTCGGAGGGGTGATGGGACGACACGACGCGCACGACGCGCGACAGGAGGCGGCCGAGGCGCTGCAGCGGCTCCGCGATGCCGCCGGGCAGCTGCTCGCGACCCTGACGGACGCCCAGCCCGTCGCCCCCCACCACCTGCTGACGCTGCGGGCCGTCGCCGACGGCGCTGCGACCCCCAGCGACGTCGCCGCCGCGACCGGACGCCACGCATCGTCGGTCTCCCGCGTCGTCGAGCAGCTGGTCGACGCCGGCCTGCTCGACCGCGAGCCGGACCCCGAGGACCGCCGGCAGGTGCTCGTGGCGCTGACCGACGAGGGACAGGCGGTCGTGGACAGCTTCGAGCGGGTCGACGACACGATCAGCCGACGCCTCTTCGTGGACTTCGACGCAGCGGACGCCGAGCGTCTCGCGGGCTACCTCGACCGCATCGCCACGGCCGCCGCCACGCTCGCGACCGAGCTGGAGGACGACCCGACGCTGCTCGGTGACGCCGGCTGCCGGCCGTGACGCACTGGTCGACGTTCATCGCAGTCGGCGACTCGTTCACCGAGGGACTGGAGGACGGTCCGGCCGTGGACGGCCACTACGTCGGGTGGGCCGACCGGGTCGCCCGGGCGCTCGCGGCCGAGGACGCCGGCGTCACCTACGCCAACCTCGCCGTGCGCGGCAAGCTGCTCGACGAGGTCGTCGCGGACCAGCTGGTGGCCGCGCTGGCACACCGCCCGGACCTGCTGTCGTTCCACGCCGGCGGCAACGACGTCCTGCGACCGGGCGTGGCCGTGGACGACGTGCTGCGCCGCTACGACCTCGCCGTCCGCCGGGCCGTGGCGGACGCCCGCACCGTCGTGCTGTTCACGGTGCTGGAGCGCTCGGGCGGCCGAGGCCGGGCCGCCGACCGGCTGGCAGCGCGCCTCGGTGGCTTCAACGCCGGCGTCCGACGGACGGCCCGGGCGCACGGCGCCCTCCTCGTGGACGTCGCGCGCGCACCCGCACTCCAGGACCGACGGCTGTGGGCACCCGACCGCCTCCACCTCGCCACCGAGGGCCATCGTCGCATCGCCGCCGCCGTGCTCGAGGCCCTCGACGTCCCGACCGCACACCCGGATCCCGGCTGGTGGCGCACGCCGCTGCCGCCACCGACGGCGCGCTCTCGCGCAGCAGGCGTGGTCGAGGACGCCGCCTGGGTGACCGGTCACCTGCTGCCGTGGCTGGGCCGTCGCCTCCGTGGGACCTCGAGCGGCGACGGCCGGACCGGCAAGCGACCCCGGCTCGATCGCGTGTGACGCACCGACGATCAGTCGTCGTCGAGGATCTTCTCACACGTCGCGCAGACCTCGGTGCCCTCCGGGGCGAGGCGCATCTCCCCGCGTGACCCACAGATCGCGATGTCGTGGACGAAGTCGTCGTCCTCCAGCGCGAAGAGCTTGGCGTTCGCCTTCGGGTGCGAGCGGAAGACGTGCCCCTTCTTGCCGGACCCGACGAGCACGAGCCGCTCGCGGGACGTCAGGGCGATCTCGGGTGCGGCCACGACAGTCCTTCCGGGGGTTGGCAGATCCGGCGTGTCCGTCGACCGACAGCGCACACCGATCCGCCTGATGACGCTTATGTCATCCTACACCATCTCCTGCACGTGGCACGGGAGGTCGGACGCCCAGCGGTTCAGCCGAGCTCGCCACCGTGCAGCCACTCGGCGGGCGCATCGACCAGTGACGTCGTCCCGCTGCCGAGTCGCGCCGGGTTGCCGCCACGCACGACCGGCTCCCCGTCCGCCGCCGGCACCAGCACGCGCGCGCCGGCGTCGCGCGCGGCGAGCAGCTCCTCGACGGTCGCCTCGACCGCGAAGCCGCACCCCGCTGCCACGGGCCCCCACGCGGCCACGACCACGTCCGCCTCGGCCAGCGCCGCGGCACGCTGCCCCGGGTCCTGCAGCCGGTCCGCCGGCTCGCAACGGAGGTCCTCGGGGCGGTCGACGCGACGCGTGACCACGTCGAGCTGGTGCAGTTTCGAGGGCGCAGCGGCGTCGGCGGCGAGCAGCTGCAGCGCCGTCGTGACCTGCTCGTTGCGCGCCTCACCGCCGTGCGTCTCGGTCCTCGTCGGGGCGGCCCCGACCAGCGCGACGACCGGCGCACCCTGCGCCTCGAGCTCTGCCCACTGCCGGGTCCACAGGTGCCGGTGCTCGAGGTCCGACGACAGGACGAACCGGTCGTAGTCGTCGGTCGTGGTCGCGACCACCAGGTCCAGCACGTCGCCGTAGACCGTCAGGGCCGGCGAGCGCAGGACCGCGCGCACGAGCTCGTGGGTCCGCACCTTGCCCGCCCCGACCTGGACCAGCGTGTCGCCGTCCTCGTCGACGAACACCTCAGCCGTCCCGCCGCCCGGCAGGACCAGGCTGTCCTCGTCGAGACGTCCCTGCCCGTCCAGCAGGACGAGCACGGCGGCGTCGCCGTTGTCGAGGAGATCGGTTGGCACGGGACGGGTCCTTCGAGGTCGGTGGCTCCCTCGACCGTAGGCGGACGAGCCGTGCAGGCACGGCGGACGTCCGACCGGGAGGCAGCCGTGTGTGCCGTGCGCGCGGTCCGGGCACACCGGAGCACGCAGCGAGCACGACCGGCCACCCCGGGCGGCCCCCGGCGCCGCCTACGGTCGTGGCGTCGAGGAGGTCGTCGTGCAGGGTGGCGTGCCGCTGGGGCTGCACACGGACCTCTACGAGATCCGCATGGTCGAGACGTACCTGCGTCGTGGCATGACCCGTCCGGCCACGTTCAGCCTCTTCTCACGTCCGTCGAGCCGCCGGCCCTGGCTCGTCGCGAGTGGGCTCGGCGCCGCACTGCAGGTCCTCGCCGACTACCGGTTCGACGCCGCCCAGCTGGACTACCTGGCGCAGCAGGACGTCCCCGACGACACGCTGGACGTCCTGCGCGACCTGCGCTTCGAGGGCGAGGTCCACGCCGTCCCGGAGGGCACCGTCGTCCTCGGTGACGAGCCGTTGCTGGAGGTCACCGCGCCCCTCCCCGTCGCGCAGCTGGTCGAGACCGCGGTGATGAACGCGCTGCACCTCGAGACCCTCGTGGCGACCAAGGCGGCACGGTGCGTGCACGCGGCCGCGGGCACCCCGGTGGTCGACTTCGGCTTCCGTCGCGCGCAGGGGCTCGAGACCGGCGTCAGCGCGGCCCGGGCCGCACACGTCGGCGGCGTGGCCGCGACGTCGAACGTCGAGGCGGGCCACCGCCACGGCCTGCCGATCACCGGGACGATGGCGCACGCGTTCGTCCAGGCCTTCGACGACGAGACCGACGCGTTCCGTGCCTTCCTCGCCGACCACCCCGACAGCACGACCCTGCTGGTCGACACCTACGACCTCCCCCGCGGCGTCGACCGGGCGATCGAGGTCGCGTGCGAGGCGCGCGACACCGGGACCGGCGCGGTCACGGCCATCCGCATCGACTCCGACCCGCTGCTCGACCACGCCGTCCTCGCACGCGAGCGGCTCGACGCGGCCGGCCTCGAGGACGTCGACATCGTGGTGTCGGGCGGCCTCGACGAGCACGCGGTCGCCGATCTCGTCGCGGCGGACGCCCCCATCGACGGGTACGGGATCGGCACCGCCCTCGTCACGTCGTCGGACAAGCCGAGCCTCGACCTCGCCTACAAGCTCGTGGACTACGCCGGTACGGGCCGCGCCAAGTACAGCGCCGGCAAACGCTTCCTCCCAGGCGCCAAGCAGGTCTTCCGCACCGGCAGCCCGGCCGACGACGTGCTCGACCTGCGCGACGCGACCCACGACGGCACACCGCTGCTGGAGCACGTCTGGTCCGGGACCGAGCCACTCGTCGAGCCCCGGGTCGACGAGGCGCGTGACCGGGCCGCCGCCCAGCTGGCCACGCTGCCGGACGCGTGGTGGCGCCTCGACGGCGTCACACCGCCGCCGACGGCCCGCGTGGGCGCCGCACTGGACGCGTACGCCGACGAGGTCGCGGACCGGGAACGCGGCTGAGACCACGCACCTAGGGTCGGGGCGCAACGGCGGGAGGACGACGGGTGCGTGACCTGACACCGGCGCGCGAGGACCTCGACCCGATCGAGGTCGCGCCACACGAGGAGCTGCAGGCGCTGCAGCTCGAGCGCCTGCAGTGGTCGCTGCGGCACGCCTACGACAACGTCGGACCGACCCGCGAGGCGTTCGACCGCGCCGGTGTGCACCCGGACGACTGCACGTCGCTGGCGGACCTGGCCCGGTTCCCGTTCACGACCAAGCAGGACCTGCGCGACGCCTACCCGTTCGGCCGCCTCGCCGTCCCGCGCGAGGAGCTGGCCCGCGTCCACGCCTCGTCGGGGACGACGGGCAGGGCCACCGTCGTCGGCTACACCGCGGCCGACGTGTCGACATGGGCCGACGTCTGCGCCCGGAGCCTGCGCGCCGCCGGGGTGCGGCCCGGGTGGGTCGTGCACGTCGCCTACGGCTACGGGCTGTTCACCGGCGGTCTCGGGATGCACTACGGGGCCGAACGGCTGGGGTGCACGGTCGTCCCCGCGTCCGGTGGCCAGACCGAACGGCAGGTCTCGCTGCTGACCGACTTCGGTGCACGGGCGATCTGCGTCACGCCGTCGTACATGCTCGCCCTCCTCGACGAGTTCCAGCGCCAGGGCGTCGACCCGCGCTCCACCTCGCTCGAGGTCGGCGTCTTCGGTGCCGAGCCGTGGACCGATGCGATGCGCGCCGAGATCGAGGACGCCTTCGACATCCACGCCGTCGACATCTACGGGCTGTCGGAGGTGATCGGTCCCGGCGTCGCCAACGAGTGCGTGGAGGACAAGGGTGCCCTGGCGGTCTGGGAGGACCACTTCTACCCGGAGGTGGTCGACCCCGGGACCGGCGAGGTGCTGCCCGACGGCGAGCACGGCGAGCTGGTGTTCACCTCGCTCACCAAGCAGGCGCTCCCGGTGGTCCGGTACCGCACGGGTGACCTGACCCGGCTGACGGCCGGGACGGTCCGCACGATGCGGCGGATGGACAAGGTCACCGGACGCGTCGACGACATGCTGATCGTCCGCGGCGTGAACCTGTTCCCCTCCCAGGTCGAGGAGCTGCTGGTCGCGGAGGCCGCCCTCGCCCCGCACTACGTCCTCGTCCTGACACGCCCCGACCGGCTCGACGAGCTCACAGTGCGGGTCGAGGCCCGCCCCGACGCCGACGGCGACGCGCGGGAGGCCGCCGGCGCCGCCGTCGCGCGACGCGTCAAGACGAACCTGGGCGTCACCGTGACCGTCGAGGTCGTGGACCCCGGCGAGGTCGCACGGTCGATGGGCAAGGCCGTCCGGGTCCTCGACGAGCGCTGACACGACGCACGTCGAGCGCGTCTGGCGCGCGTCGACCCGACGCACCCTCGACGGAAGGGCCCGATCCGCCGACTGGCCTGCTGAGCCCGACATCTCGTCAGGGAGGCAGCGCACACATGACCGACCGGCGGCGCCTGCCCAGCCCGGGCGCCCAGTCCGCGTACTGGGCGCTGGCCGGCACGGTGGCAGCCGCGATCGTCGTCCTCGCCCTCGACGCGTCGTGGCCCACGCAGCTGCCGGTCCTGCACCAGGTCGGGCTCGCGCTGGTCGTCGTCCTCGCGTCGAGCACGAGCGTGCCCATCGTGCGGTCCCCGCGAGCGTGCCCGGTGCCCGAGCGCGTGGCCCTCGAGGAGGCCGGCCTGGTCCTGCTGCTGGTCGTGCTGCCCGCGGGGAGCGCCTGGCTGTTCGGCATGACCTGCTACCTCGGGCTGCTCGTCCTCGTGCGCCGGCTGTCCCCGCTCAAGGTGGTCTTCAACGCCGGGCAGTGGTCGGTCAGCTTCGGCCTCGCGGCGCTGGCCTTCCGTGCGATCACCGGCGGCGGGACCGGGGTCGTGACGCCGACGGTCGCCGCGGCGGCGCTGCTCGTCGTCGCGATCCACGCCGCGGTCAACTACCTCGGGGTCGGCCTGATCGTCGCGGCCGTCGCCGACCTGCCCTTCGACCGGCGCCGGGACATCGTGCGGCGGCTCTACCCGATCATGTTCGGTGGCAACACCCTGCTCGGGTTGGCCGCCGGGGTGCTCTGGCTGGCCGACCCGTGGACCGTGGCGCTGCTGTGGCCGATCGCGCTGCTCGTGCTCCAGGGGTACGCCAACGTCGTGCGGACCGACGAGAGCGCCGACGAGACCCGCATCGAGCGGGACCGCCTGCAGCTCGTCATGACGCAGACGCCGACGGCCACCGTGCTGATGGAGCGGGACGACACCATCTCGGTCTGGAACCCGGCCATGGAGGACCTCACCGGCATCCCGGCCTCGGCTGCCCTCGGCCACCCGGCGCAGGAGGTCCTCGACGGCCAGCTCGCACACCCCGGCAGCGACCGTGGCGTCCCGCTCAGCGAGGTGCTGCACCCGGACTTCGCGCCGGGGGAGCTCCTGGTGCGGCACCGCGACGGTGGGCACCGGACGGTCGCGGTCGTGCACCGCGAGCACACGGACCGGACCGGCGACCGTGCGGGCGCGTTGTTGCTGCTGCAGGACCTGACGCCCGAGCGCGACGCGGCCCGGCTGAAGGACGACTTCCTCGCGCGCGTCACCCACGAGCTGCGGACCCCGTTGACCTCGATCATCGGCTTCGGGCGGACGATCCGCGCGCACGGCGAGCGGCTCTCGCCCGAGCAGCACGACATCCTCGTCGAGCGGGTCGTCAGCTCGGGCGAGGAGCTGGAGCGCCTCGTGGACAACCTGCTGCTCGTCGCCGCGAGCGGTGCGCACGGGTCCGGACGCACGTCGGAGCGGCTCGAGGCACGTCGGCTGGCACCGTCGGTCGACACGGCCGTGACCCTCGAGCTCGCCGACCACCCGGACCGGCACGTGGAGATCGTCGAGGTCGCGGACGCGACGGGTGTGATCGACCCGGCGTGGATGACGACCGTGGTCCGCAACCTCATCTGCAACGGGCTGCAGTACTCCGAGCCCCCGACGCACGTCACCGTCGAGATCGACAGCACCGACCAGCACGGCATCGTGCGGGTGATCGACCGCGGCCGCGGGATCCCCACGGCACGACTGCCGAGGATCTTCGACCGGTTCACCCGGGTCGAGGACCCGCTGCTGATGCAGACCCGTGGTGCGGGACTCGGCCTCTTCATCGTCGATCGGCTGGTGGGCCGGATGGGCGGCCACGTCGCCGTGGACAGCAGGCTCGGCGAGGGCTCGACGTTCGAGGTCCGGCTCCCGGTGACCGCCCCCGACCGGCCGCCCGCGGCCGCGCTCGGGCCAGCGCCGGTGCGACACGGCTGAACCCGCACGCCACACTCGGCCGCACGCCATCGGAGGAGCAGACCATGCGGGTGCTGGTGACCGGCGCACGGGGCAAGGTGGGCGCACATGCTGTCGCGGCCCTGCAGGACGCCGGCCACGAGGTGACCGCCTGCGACCTGCACCCGCCGGTGCACGAGCGCGGACTGCCGGGCGAGCCCGCCTACCAGCGGGCCGACCTCACCGACGCGGGCGCGGCGTACGCCGTGGTCGACGGCCACGACGCGGTGGTGCACGCCGCAGCGATCCCCGACCCGCTCAACGACCCGCCGCTCCACGTGTTCCGCACCAACGTGCTGTCGGCGATGCACGTCATCGACGCGTGCGTCCGCCTCGGCGTCGGGCGACTGGTCAACGTCTCGTCCGAGACGGTGCCCGGTTTCATCTTCAGCGACGAGGTGGAGCCGCCGTACCTGCCGATCGACGAGGAGGCTCCGCCCGCCGCGCGGGACGAGTACGGCTACGGCAAGGAGGTGGTCGAGCGCTGGTGCGACCGGGTCGCGCTGCGCGACGGGCTGTCGATCATCACGGTGCGGCCGTCGTGGGTCGCGACGGCCGACAACGTCGAGCGCAACCTCGGACCGCTCGTGCGCGACCCGTTCCAGCCCTCGGGGAACTTCTGGTCGTGGACCGACGCCGGCGATCTCGGCGAGGCACTCCGACTTGCGTGCGAGGTGGCGCACGAGGGCCACACGGTGGTCTACGTCGCGCAGCCCGACAACGGCACCGGCGTCCCCCTGCACGACCTGGTGTCGCGCGTCAACCCGGAGCTCGCCGACCGGGTGCGGACGCACCTCCCCCGCCCCGACGCCAGCGGGATCGACAGCTCGAGGGCACAGCGCCTGCTGGGCTGGCAGCCGACGCGCGAGCTCGACGACTGGCTCGACGAGGACGGCCACCTCCGCGGGGCGCCCTGATGGCCGAGGCACGTGAGCGGTTCGTGGAGGCGGCCACCGCGCTGGGGATCTCGATCGAGGCAGTCCGCTACCCGGCCGGGACGCGGACGGCACAGGACGCGGCGGACGCGATCGGGTGCACGGTCGCACAGATCGTGAAGTCCCTCGTGGTCGTCGTCGAGACCGACGGTCACGAGGCACCGGCGATCGCCCTGACCTCCGGGAGCCGGCAGCTCGACCCGGCAGCACTGGCCGAGCTGCTCGGCGCCGGCCACGTGCGCATGGCGTCGGCGGAGGAGGCACGGGCCGCCACCGGGTTCGCGATCGGTGGCACGCCGCCGTTCGGCCACCCCCACGTGCTGCCGACCTACCTCGACCCGCACCTGCGCGAGCACGACGAGGTCTGGGCCGCGGCCGGGACACCCACCGACGTGTTCCGCCTGGGCCCCGACGACCTGCTCCGGGCCGGCGCGCGCGACGTCGGCGACTTCACCGCCTGAGCGTCACCCTGCGAGCCCGCCCGGGTCGTCCGGCACGTCGACCGCGTGCTCCCGCAGGACGTCGAGCGGGACGACCTGCGTCGCCTCCTCGGCCGTGCTGGCCAGCACCACGGGCGCGGCGACACCGTCCTCGTGGGCCCGCAGCCAGTTGCCGGCCGTCACGCACCACCGGTCCCCCGGGCGCAGACCCGGGAACCGGAACGCCGGCCGCGGTGTCGACAGGTCGTTGCCGATCCGCGCCTGGTGCTCGAGGAAGTCGGCCGTCATCACCGCGCAGACCGTGTGGCTGCCCACGTCCTCCGGCGCTGTCCGGCACGACCCGTCGCGGAACCACCCGGTGACCGGGTCGGTGCTGCAGCCGCGGAGCGGACCGCCGAGGACGTTGCGTGGTGCCATGACAGGCAGGCTACGGCCCGCGCCACGAGGCACCCGACGACGAGCCGACCACTGCCCCGCACGGCATCATGAAGGGACGTTCACGGTCGACTCACGTCGGCGTCACGCGGCCCGAGGAGGCTCACGCACGTGTCACCAGAGCCCGTGGACGCCATCCGTCGCCAGCTCGCCAGCATCCGCACGCGTCTCGTGCTGGCGATCGTCGCCGTGCTCGTGCTGGGGCTCGGCGGCACCGCACTGGGCACCAGCCGCGTCCTGGAGGCCCGCGTCGACGCCCGCATCGACGCCCAGCTGCGGCAGGAGGCGGAGGAGTTGCGGCTCTTCGCCGCGCAGGGCCGCGATCCGGCCACGGGCGACCCGTTCGGTGACGACGTCGCGGCGCTCCTCGACGTGTTCGTCACCCGCAGCGTCACCACCGAGGGCGAGGTCCTCGTCGCCCTGGCCGACGGCACGGTCGTCGCCTCGACCGGACGCGTGGGACCCGTCGACGTGACGACCGACGTCGACCTCGCCGAGCTGGTCGGTGACGGGGTGGCCACGAGCCGCGACGCCGTCGTGACCGACGACGGCCCGCTCGAGTACCTCGCCGTGCCGGTGACCAACGACGGGACCCTCGGCGGGGTCCTCGTGATCGGCGTCTTCCGCGACACCGTGGCTGCCGAGGTCGAGCAGACCGTCCGGGTGACGGCCCTCGTCGCCCTCGTCGCCCTCGTCGTGGGCGTGGCGCTGGCCATCGGGCTGGCACGGCGGATCCTGCGACCGCTCGCCGAGATGACCGCCGCCGCGCGGGAGCTCGGCGACGACGACCTGTCGCGACGGCTGGCGATCGAGGGCCATGACGAGGTCGCGCACCTGGCCACCACGTTCAACGCCATGCTCGACCGGCTCGAGACGGCGTTCGCGGCCCAGCGCACGTTCGTCGACGACGCGAGCCACGAGCTGCGCACGCCGCTGACGATCGTGCGCGGCCACATCGAGCTGCTCGACGCCGACCCCGACCCGGTCGCGCGCGCCGCCACGGTCGAGCTGGTGCTCGACGAGCTGGACCGCATGGACCGGATCGTCGGCGACCTGCTCACCCTGGCGCGTGCGGAGCGTCCGGACTTCGTGTCACCGGCCCCGTTCGAGGTCGACGAGCTGACGACGGCGACGCTGCGCAAGGCGACCGGCTTGTCGAGCGACCACCACTGGCGCCTGGACGACGTGGCGGTCGGCACCGCAGTCGGCGACGAGCAGCGGCTCGCCCAGGCGATGCTCGCCCTGGCCCACAACGCCGCACGCCACACCCCTGCTGGCACGACGGTCCACGTGGGGTCGGCGATCCACGGCACCGACCTGCGCCTGTGGGTCGCCGACGACGGCCCGGGCATCCCCCCGGAGGAGCGCGGCCGCGTGTTCGACCGCTTCGCGCGGGGCACGGCCCGACAGCGTGCGGCCGGAGCCGGTCTGGGCCTGGCGATCGTGCGTGCCATCGCCGAGGGCCACGGCGGCACGGTGCAGCTGTCGACGCCGGCCAGCGGTGGCGTCCGTTTCGACCTGCACCTGCCCGGCGCCACCCTGCGCACGACGACGGTGCCGCAGCACCAGCCGACCGACGACCCCGTGCCCACCTGAGGAGCGACGACGTGGCGCAGATCCTGATCGCCGAGGACGAGGACCGCATCGCGGCGTTCCTCGAGAAGGGCCTGACCGCGGAGGGGCACGCCACCACGGTCGTGGGCGACGGCGACGCGGCGTCCCGCTTCGCGCGGTCCGGCCTCTTCGACCTCGTCGTCCTCGACCTCGGGCTGCCGGGCAAGGACGGCCTGCAGGTCCTGGACGAGCTGCGAGCTGCCGGCGACCACACACCGGTCGTCATCCTGACCGCACGCAGCGGCGTCGAGCACGTCGTCCAGGGCCTGGAGCTCGGCGCGGACGACTACCTCACCAAGCCGTTCGCGTTCGACGAGCTGCTCGCCCGCGTCCGGGCCCGGCTCCGCGACCGCGGCACGGCACAGGCGACCACGCTCGCGGCCGGGGGCAGCGAGCTCGACCTGCGCGCCCGACGGCTGCACCTGGCCGACGGGTCGGTCGAGGACCTGACCAGCCGTGAGTTCGCGCTGGCCGAGCTGCTCTACCGCCACGCGGGCCAGGTGCTGTCGCGCGAGCAGATCCTCAGCCAGGTCTGGGGCTTCGACTACGACCCCGGCTCGAACATCGTGGACGTGTACGTGAGCAACCTGCGCCGCAAGCTCGGGGCCGACGCCATCGAGACGATCCGCGGCGTGGGCTACCGCCTCCGCAGCGAGGAGCCGGTGCCATGAGCGGCAAGCGCCGGTGGGCCCCCCGGCCGGGGGCCGAGCTCGTCCCCGGCTGGACGGCACTCGAGCACCTCGGTGGCGGCGCCCGCACCGAGGCGTGGCGGTGCGCGTCCGACGACCGGCTCGCCGTGGTCAAGCTGCTGCGCCCGGGCCGGGACAGCGAGCGCGACCGACAGCGGCTGGCGGAGGAGCTCGAGGCCTACAGGGACGCCGTCCACCCGCTGTTCCCGCGGCTGCTCGATGCCGATCTCGACCACGCCCGGCCGTGGATGGCGCTGGAACACGTCGACGGGGCCCCGCTGTCGCGGATCGTGCCCGACACCGGGCCGCTCGACCTCGACCAGGCACTGCCGCTGCTGCGCCACCTCGCCGCGGGCCTGGCCGACCTCCACGAACGAGGTCGCGTGCACCTCGACGTCAAACCCTCGAACGTCGTCCTGGCCGCCACCCCGCGGCTGCTCGACCTCGGTGCCTCACGGACCACCGTCGAGGCGGCCGGACTCGGCGCCGGCATCGGGACCTGGCACGCCATGGCCCCCGAGCAGCGCGACCCCGGACGCTTCGGCCCGGTCGGCCCGGCCGCCGACGTCTGGGGCATCGGCAGCACCCTGCTGTACGCGGTCACGGGTGCGACACCGCTGCGCGCCCGGCGCGACGAGCCCGGGCCCGACGAGGCTGACGTCGCGGCCGCGGCCAGGCGGGCGACGGACCGCGCACCGCGGACGCTGCGCGACCTGCTGCACCGTTGCCTGGCGACCACGCCGGACGACCGTCCGTCGGCCGGGGACCTGGCCGGGGACGCCGCCGACACGACCCCACCCGCGGGCCTCGTCCGCCGGTTGGGGTCCATGCTGCGCGGCGAGGGGTGAGGACTCCATGAAGAAGCTCTCATGCAGGCTCCATGGTGTGGTCATCGAGCCACTGCACGGTCTGCACTGGTTGGTGGCGTGTCCACCGATGACCACCGCACCACACCCGTCACCCTGACAGGAGAACTCGATGCGACACCTGCTCCGCTCCGTCCCGATCGCCCTCGTGGCCGCGCTCGCCATCGGCGGCGTCGCCGTCGCCGTGACCGGCGACGACACGCCCGACGACGTCCAGCAGGAGGTGGCGCGCGAGGAGGACCTCCCCGCCGAGGTGCTGCCCGCCGACCTCGACGACGATCCGGACGACGACCCCTCCGACGACCCGACGCCCGCGGTCGCGCCGACGGACGACGCGAGCCCGACCGATGCCGCGTCCCCCGCAGACGACGAGACGGACGACTCGGTCGACGACAGCATCGACGACGAGAGCATCGACGACGAC
>CAYMGL010000020.1:0-18065 GCA_964389945.1 uncultured Actinomycetota bacterium | reverse complement strand
TCGACGACGAGAGCATCGACGACGACAGCGCAGACGACTCGATCGACGACGACTCGGTCGACGAGGGCTGACCCCCCGGGCTCGGTCACGAGGAGTCGAGCATGCGCCACCTGGTCCGCCCGCTGCCACTGCTGGTGGCCGGCGTCCTCGCCGTGACGGCCGTGGGTCTGGGGGTCGCCGCCCCCGGGCCCGACGACCAGCCCCCACCGCCGGTCGAGCTCACCACGGTCGAGGACGACCCGGGCGAGGGCGAGCTCCCGCCCGAGCTCGTCGTGCCGCCGAACGAGGACGACGAGCCCGACGACGAGCCGAGCGACGAGGCGTCCGAGGACGACGACCCGGAGGACGGGCCGACGGCGCGCCCCAGCGACGACGACGGGGACGACGAGCCGAGCGAGGCGCCGTCCAGTGACCCGAGCGAGCCCGACGACGACGAGACCGACGAGCCCGACGACGACGAGACCGACGAGCCCGACGACGACGAGCGCGACGAGCCGGACGACGACGAGACGCCCTGACCGGCTCGGGCGCTCGACGTCAGCCGAGCAGGCCGCGCGCCACGTCCAGCCAGAGCTCGGTCTGCAGGGCCAGTGACTCGGTGTCGATGCGCTCGTCGATGCCGTGGTACCGCAGCCGGACGTCCTCGTAGGTGGCCCGCTCGGAGAAGAGCCCGGCCCCGTAGCCCACCGCACCCCGCTCGCGGAAGAACGGGTTGTCGGTCCCCCCGACCATGAGCATCGGGATGACCTCGGCCTGCGGGTACTTCGCCTGCACCCGATCCGTGAGCAGGTCCCACATCGGCGTGTCGGTCGGCGAGGCGGTGCTGGCCCGGTTCGCCTCCCCCGGCTGCTGCTCCACGCGGTCGTGGAGGTCGCCCAGCGCGGCGCGGAGCTCGTCCTGGACGTCCTCCTCGGTCTGCCCCGGCAGGGTGCGCACGTCCAGCTCGATCACGACCTCGTCGGGGACGGTGTTGATCTTCTGGCCGCCGTGCAGCGTGTTGGGCGACAGCGTCATGTGCGTCATGGCGTGCGCGCCCGGCTGGTGCTCCTCGGGGAGGAACTGCAACGCGTCGCGGATCCGTCCCGGGTCGGTCAACGCGGCGAGCTGCTCCTCCGGCAGGCCCATCGACTCCACGAGCGCCCGCCAGTAGGGCGTGATGTCGGGTGTCGTCGCGTGGGTGGCGAGTCGGCGCACGACCTCGGCCGCCGTGACGAGCGCGTTGTCGGCGCCCCATGGCATCGACCCGTGGCTCGGGCGCCCGCGGACGACGAGCCGGCGCTGCGCGATGCCCTTCTCGCCCGCGATGAGGCCGACGCGTGGGCCTGCCGGCGTCTGCAGCAGCTGTCCGCCGGTCTCGGTCAGGACGTAGTCGCAGCCGACGGCGTCCCAGTGGCGCTCGGCGAGCCACTCGGCCCCGTGCATCCCGCCGGCCTCCTCGTCGGCGACCCCGAGGAAGATCAGCGTCCCGCGGGGCGTGAAGCCGCTGTCGGCGAGGTGCCGGGTGGCCACGGCCATCGATGCGGTGAGGCAGAGCATGTCGACCGCGCCGCGGCCCCACACCTCGCCGTCGATGAGCTCGCCCCCGAAGGGGTCCTCGCGCCAGGCCCCGGCATCGGCCGGGACGACGTCGGTGTGGCCCATCAGGCACACGGTCGGGGCGTCGGGGTCGCTGCCCTCGATCCGGGCGACGACCGAGTCGCGGCCGGGGACGGCGGCGAACGTCTCCACGTCGAGCCCTGCGCCCTCGAGGACGGTGCCGAGCACGTCCGCGTTGCGTGTCTCGCCACCGCTGTCGCGGCTGCCGTCGTTGACGCAGCCGTTGCGGATCAGCTGCTGGAGCAGCTCGGTCGTCTCGTGCGTCAGCCCCTCGTCCATGGTCAACCCTCGAACATCGGTCGCGTGCTGGCGACGGTGTGGACGCGCATGTCCGGCGGCGCCGCGAGCACGCCACGCAGCGACCGGTTGAAGACACGCATGTGGTCGCTGGCGAGGTGCTCGGCGAGCGCGTCCTCGTCCTCCCACTCCTCGTGGACGTGCAGCACGGTGGCGTCGTCGATGTCCCACGCGAACCGGTAGGCGTGGCAGCCGGGTTCGGCCCGCGTCGCGGGGATCATGACGCCCAGGGCGTCGAGGGCGGCGTCACGTCCCTCCGGGTCGATCCGGATCGTTCCCTCGGCCAGCAGCATCCCGCCTCCTCCGTGTCTGGGGCACGACCCTACGCGCAAGGGGTTGACCCGGGGCCACCGATCCGATCAAATGGCCGGCTGCCCCGCACCCGGGGCCACTCCTCCCACGGCGCCGTCAACGTGGCGTCCGAACGACTGGCCCTGCCGTGCTGCCCGTCCGCGACTACTTCGCGCTGCTGTCCTCGAAGCTCGAGGGCATGTCGCGTCGCGTCGCCGGACTCGTCGTCGCGCTGTTCGTCGCCATCGGACTCCAGCTGGTCAACCCGCAGCTGCTGCGCGAGATCATCGACGGGGCCCTGTCCGGGCGGCCGGCCGACGAGCTCGTCCCGCTGGCGGCCGCCTTCGTCGGGATCGCCGTCGTCGCGCAGGTCATCACGATCACCGCGACGTGGCTGGCCGAGGACGTCGGGTGGCGTGCGACCAACCGGCTGCGCGCCGAGCTGACCGAGCACGTCATGCGGCAGGACCTCGGCTTCCACACCGAGCACGCCCCCGGCCACCTCATCGAGCGGGTCGACGGGGACGTGACCGCGCTGTCGAACTTCTTCTCCGCGATGGCGGTCAAGGTCGTCGGCAACGGGCTGCTGATCACCGGCATCGTGGTCCTGGTGATCCTCGAGTCGTGGCCGCTCGGCGTCAGCGTGGGGGTCCTGATCGTGCTGGCGCTGCTCGGCTTCGCCCGGCTGCACGGCATCGCCGTCCCCTGGTGGACCGACCTGAGCCGCTCGTACGCCGAGGTCTACGGCCAGGTCGGCGAACAGGTGGAGGGCACCGAGGACATCGTCCCCAACGGTGCCGCCGGCTTCATGCAGGAGCGCTTCGCCGAGCGCCTGCGCCGGCTGCTGCCCCAGACCGTGCGGGCGTGGAGCGGGTTCGCGCTGATGTGGGGCACCAGCCAGGTGCTGTCGTCGGTGACGACCCTCGTGGTCTTCGTCCTCGGCGCGCGCCTGTTCGGCGCGGGGTCGCTGACCATCGGGTCGATCTTCCTGGTCCTGTACTACGTCGGGATGGTCGAGCGTCCCCTGCACCAGCTGCGCGAGCAGTTCCAGGACCTGCAGAAGGCGGGCGGCGCGATCGTGCGCATCCAGGAGCTGCTGGCCGTCGAGCCCCAGCTCGGCCCGGGCGGCGGCAGGGCGCTGCACCCCGGCGCGCTCGCGATCACCTTCGACCACGTCGACTTCACCTACGCCGGCGAGGAGGACGCACGGCGTGTGCTGCACGACGTCCACCTCACGCTCGGCGCCGGCCGGACGCTGGGGATCGTCGGTCGGACCGGCTCGGGCAAGTCGACGCTGGCCCGGTTGGCGGTGCGCCTGTTCGAGCCCGACAGCGGCGTGGTGCGCCTCGGCGACACCCCGATCGGCGAGGTCGACGACCTGCGTCAGCACGTCGGGATGGTCACCCAGGACGTCCAGCTCTTCCGTGCCTCGGTCCGCGACAACCTGACCTTCTTCGACGACCGCGTGCCCGACGAGCGCCTGCTGGCGGTCCTCGACGACCTGGCGCTGCGGCCGTGGCTCGACGCACTGCCCGAGGGCCTCGACACCGAGCTCACCGGTGACGACCTGTCCGCCGGCCAGGCACAGCTGCTGGCGTTCGCGCGCATCTTCCTCCGCGACCCGGGCCTGGTCGTCCTCGACGAGGCGTCATCCCGACTCGACCCGGTCACCGAGGGGCTGCTCGAACGTGCCCTCGACCAGCTGCTCGACGGCCGCACCGGCATCATCATCGCCCACCGCCTGCACACCCTGCACCGCGTCGACGACGTGCTCGTGCTCGACGGTGGACGGGTCGTCGAGCACGGCGACCGTGCCGAGCTCGCCGCCGATCCGGGCAGCCGGTTCGCGCAGCTGCTGGCGACCGGCATGGAGGAGGTGCTGACATGAGCACGGGACTCCGCAGCGACCGCGGCCCGTGGTGGGTCCTCGCCCGCCTGATCCGCAACCAGCCGGTCCGGTGGGTCAGCAGCCTGCTCGTGTGGGTGACGATCTGGACGATGCCGGTCCTGCTCGGCGTGTTCACGCAGGCCTACTTCGACCGGCTCACCGGCGACGGCGGCTGGGCACTGCAGACCGTCGTGGTCGCGATCGTCGTCTGGACCGCGGCCTTCCTCGTGGCCATGGCGACCGGCATCCGGCTCCACGCCCGCCTGATGGTGCGCGCCCGGACCTCGGTGCAACGAACGATGCTGGCCTGGATCTTCGGCCTGCCCGCGGCGAGCCCCGTCGCAGAGTCCGCGGGTGAGGTCGTCAGCCGCTTCCGCGACGACACCGAGCACCTCCAGGAGGCATTCGACTTCAGCGTCGACTTCGTGGGGTCGGTCCTCGCCGCGGCCATCACGTTCGCGGTGCTCGCGGCCATCGCGCCGGTCCTGGCCGTCGCCGGCTTCGTCCCGATCGTCTTCGTCGTCATCGGCGTCTGGGGGCTCAACAACCGGATCAAGGCCTACCGGGTCGCGGCCCGCGACACCACGGAGGCAGTGACCGGGTTCCTCGGCGAGTCCTTCGGGGCCGCAGCCGCGGTCAAGGTGGCCGGCGCGGAGTCGTCGCTGCTGCGCCGGTTCGCGACGCTCAACGAACACCGCCGGCAGATGATGGTCCGCGACCGGACGCTGTCGGCCGGTGTGGACGCACTGGTGAACAACACCGCCGACGTCGCGCTGGGCATCGTGCTGCTGCTGGCTGCCGGCGCGATCGGGGCCGGCGGCCCGGACGGGCTGACCGTCGGCGAGATCGCGCTGTTCACGGTGCTGCTGGGGCGCATCACCTTCGGTGCGTACATGACGGGGCAGTTCCTCGCCCGGGTCCAGCAGGCCGGCGTCTCCGTGGACCGCATGGTGCGCCTGCTGCCGGGCGCGACGACCCCGGACCTGCTGGTCCACCACCAGCTCGAGGACGCGCTCGCCACGGGGGACCGAGCGGCTCCGGGCGGCAGCGTCCGCGGTGCGCCGCTGCTCGAGCTCGCGGGCGTGACCTGCGGCTACGGCAACGGCAGCGGCGGGGTGGTCGACGTGGACCTGGCCGTCCGGGCGGGCCAGCTCGTGGTCGTGACCGGCCAGGTCGGCGCGGGCAAGACCACGCTCCTGCGCGCGGCGCTCGGCCTGCTGCCGCTGCAGGCCGGCGAGGTCCGCTGGCGCGGGGTGCCCGTCGAGGACGCCGACGAGCTGGGCCCACCCCGGACCGCCTACACGCCGCAGGTCCCGCGCATGTTCTCGATGGAACTGCGCGACAACCTCGCCATGGGCCTCGACCAGGACGACGACGCCCTCCTCGACGCGATGCGGGCGGCGACGCTGGACGTGGACCTGGAGGCGATGCCGCACGGGCTCGCGACGATGGTCGGGCCGCGCGGGCTGCGCCTGTCGGGCGGTCAGGTGCAGCGGTCCGCTGCTGCCCGGATGCTGGTGCGTCGACCCGAGCTGCTGGTCTTCGACGACCTCTCGAGCGCCCTGGACGTCGAGACCGAGGCACAGCTCTGGGACCGCCTGTTCGCCGGCGACGAGCTGACGACCGCCCTCGTCGTCAGCCATCGCCGACCTGCGCTCGCCCGGGCCGACCTCGTGGTGGTGCTCGAGGAGGGTCGCGTCATCGCACGCGGCACCGCGGACGAGCTGCGCGAGACCTCACCGACCTTCCGCGAGCTCTGGGGCTGACGCGACCACGTCCTCGCACCGCGGCGACGCACTAGCGTCGCGGCCTCCACGAGCGGGAGACCATCGATGCGCTGGGTGCGACGGATCGCGGCGACACTGCTCGTCCTCGTGGTCGTGCTGGCGGCGGCGATCCGGCTGACGACCTTCCACCCGCCGGCCGAGGCGGCGGAGGCGGTGACCTGCCCGGACGACGCACCGGTGCTGGAGCCGGGCGGGTCCGTCACGGTCCTGAACTGGAACGTCCAGTACTTCGCCGGCAAGGACTACGTCTTCTGGTACGACCTGCTGGACGGGTCCGGCCCCGACGAGCGTCCGTCGGCCGCCGCCATCGACGAGACGCTGGACGAGGTCGCTCGCGTCATCCTCGAGGTCGAGCCCGACGTGGTCCTGCTGCAGGAGGTGGACGACGGGGCCGACCGCACGGACGGCGAGGACCAGCTCGCCGAGCTCCTCCAGCGCCTCCCCACCACGGCTGGCTACGTGTGCCATGCCAGCGCCACGTACTGGGACGCCGCGTTCGTGCCGCACCCGCGGATCATGGGGTCGGTCGGCATGAAGCTGTCCACCGTCTCGCGCTGGGCCCTCGACGACGCCACGCGCTACCAGCTCGCGCAGATGCCGTCCGACCTGCTGACCCGGCAGTTCGACATCCGCCGGGCGATCCTGGAGACGCGGCTGCCGATCACCGGTGGCGAGGACCTCGTCCTGCTGAACACCCACCTCGACGCGTTCGCCCAGGGCACCGACACGATGGAGCAGCAGGTCGCGCAGACCCGGCAGCTCCTCGACGAGCTCACCGCGGCGGAGACGCCGTGGGTGCTCGGTGGCGACATGAACCTCCTGCCGCCCGGCGACCAGTACGAGCAGCTCGGACCGGCGCAGCAGGACTACTACGCGCCGGACAGCGAGCTCGCCGTGCTGACCGACACGTACGCGTCCGTGCCGTCACTGGAGGAGGCCAACGGACCGGACGCGGCGCGCTGGTTCACGCACTGGCCCAACGACCCGGCCGTCGACGGTCCTGACCGGACCATCGACTTCCTGTTCCACTCGCCGCTGCTCGAACTCGGCGACCACACGGTCCGCCAGGACGACACGCTGCAGGTCTCCGACCACCTGCCGGTGATCGCCACGTACGAGCTGCCCTGACCCGCCGCGAACCCGTGTTCAAGTTGTGCCGTCGATGCGTCGACCTATCGGGTCACGACGGCAGGGGGCGGTGGCAGTGTCGAGCGAGCACGAGCCGGCGCCGACGCGCCGGCGTGCGCCCGTCACCGACGGGACGACGACGGACTGGCTGGCCCCTGCACGACCGCACCCGCCGGCGCCGCCCGCGACGGCCACGACCCGGTGGCGGCGTGGCGTGGACTGCGGGGACGACCTGGCGGCGAGGCTGGACGGCCTCCCCCGCCCGGCGTGGGCCCTCGTCCGCGACCTGCCCGTCGACGCCAGCGGGACGCCGGTCGACCACCTGGTCATCGGACCGCCGCGCACGTTCACGGTGACCGGCCGCAGGCTGTCGAGCGAGGTGGTGGTCGACGGTCGTCACGTCTTCGTCGACGGCATCGCCACCTCGTGGGTGCGTGATGCGGTCGACGAGGCCGCGCACGTGCGTGACGCACTGCGCCGCGCGACCGGGATCGACCCGTGGACGTGGCCGGTGCTGGTCCTCGACGAGTGCCGCGTGACGATCCGCGAGCGACCGCTCGAGGCGACGGTGCTCACCAGCGCGGAGGTGCCGGGCTGGTTCCGCAGCCAGGCACGCACCAGCCTCCTGTCGCTCCAGCACGTGCTCGCGCTGGAGGGCGCGGCCGGGACCCCCGCGACGTGGCCGGCGGGGCCACGCCGCAGCGGACCGCCCAGCCCGTTGCAGCGGCGGCGGCCGGCGGCGGTGTCGGTCACGCACTGGCCACGGTTCGGCCAGGACCGCTGGTACGTCACGCTCGCGGACGGCACCACGCTCGGCTACCTCGACGCGCACACGGGCACGCTCCACGTCGACCGTCCGGAGGACGTGTCGTTGGTCCGGGCCGTGCTGCGGGCGAACTACGCCCCGCTGCGCTGATCGCCCAGCAGCCGCGCGACGGAGGGCGGCGGCGGCGTCCCCGGTGCGACGTCGGGCGCCGGCACGGGTGTCCCGTGGCCGGTGGTCACCGGGACGACCCCGGCCCAGACGTCGGGGTCGACGTCACGCTCGTCGTCGACGGGCGGGCCACTGCGGACCTTGGCCGAGGCCTCGTCGAGGGGGAGGCGAAGGACGGCCGTCGCCAGCAGTTCCTTGTGGGTCGGCGGCCGCAGCTCGGCCCAGCGCCCGGGCACGACGTGGTCGGTGATCGCCTCGAGCGCCGCGAGGCGTTCGTCGTGGTCCTGCACGACCGTGGCCTCCCCGAGCACCACGACCGACCGGTGGTTGGCCGAGTGGTGGAAGCCCGACCTGGCCAGCACCAGCCCGTCCAGCAGCGTCACGGTGAGGCAGACCGGCCAGCCGCCGGGCGCGTTGAGCGCGAGCTTCCCACCCGACGAGGCGTGGACGACGACGTGGTCACCCATGCGGGCCTGGAGCGTGGGCACGACGATCGGCTGACCGTCCGGCAGCACGTAGCCGAGGTGGCAGTGGGGCGTGGCGTCGAGGACCGCATCGATCGTGGCACGGTCGTACGCGCCCTTCTGCGGCGCGCGACGCAGCGCGACCCGCTCGGTCGGTGCGTCGGCTCGGGGATCGGTCGGCATGGCGGCGGACGGTACGTCACGCACCGGTGACGGCACGCTCGTCGCGTCCCGCCGCCCGCAGCGTGGCAGCGACCCGACCGGGGGCTGCACCGTCCCCCGTGGGCGGGAAGTCACAGGCAGCCAGGCCCTCCGCGAGGACCAGCGCGACGGCGGCCGGGTCCGCCACCGGGGCCGGGAACACGGCGAGCCGCAGCTCCCGGCTGCCGTCCGGGTCGGTCAGGACGAACGTGGTGCCGCCGGCGCGCCAGCGCACGACCGGGTCGACGTCGAGGTCCCACCAGACGGCCGCCACCTCGCGCAGCCCGGGCGCCGGGACCGCACCGGTCACAGCAGCGGGTCGGCGCGGTGCCCCGCCTCGGCGAGGATGGCGTCGACCTCGGCCCGGTCCTCGTCGGTCAGCTGCCAGCCGGCCGCGTCCACGTTCGCCTCGACCTGGTCCGGTGCGGTCGCCCCCGCGATGACCGAGGCCACCAGCGGGTGCGACGTGTGCCAGCTGATCGCGAGGTCGAGGAGCGTGTGGTTGCGCTGCTCGCACCACAGCAGGAGGGCCTCGACGATCCGCAACCGGTCGTCGTCGATGAACCGGCCGGCCCGGTCGCCCATCTCGGCGAGGCGCGACCCGTCAGGACGCTCCTCCCCGAGCCGGTACTTGCCGGTCAGCAGGCCGGACTCCAGGGGGAAGTACGGCACGAACGCGATGTCGAGCTCGTCGCACACCTCGAACACGCCGTCGCGCTCGGGACCGCGGGTGAGGACCGAGTAGTGGTTCTGCACCGAGGCCCAGCTGGGGACGCCGGCCTGCACGCCGGCACCGTGCGACGCGCGCAGCTCCTCGGCACTGAAGCCCGTGGCGCCGATCTCGCGGATCTTGCCCTCGTCGCGCAGCTCGGCGAGGCAGCCGAGCGTCTCCACCAGTGGCGTGACCGGGTCGGGCCGGTGCAGCTGGTAGTGGTCGATGCGGTCGGTGCCCAGCCGTGCGAGGCTCGCGTCGAGCCGCTTGCGGACCTCCTCCGGGCGGCCACCGCCCTCGGCGATGTCGGCGGTGTGTCCCCACTTGGTGGCGATCACCGCCTCGTCGCGCCGCTGGCCGAGCGCCCGACCGAGGAGCTCCTCGGAGCGTCCGTCGGTGTAGATCTCCGCGGTGTCGAAGTACGTGACGCCATGCTCGAGCGCCGCGTCGACGACGGCCTGTGTCTGGTCAGCGTCGATGCGTCCCCCGAAGTTGTTGCACCCCAGGCCGACGACCGACACCTCCAGCTGTCCGATGTGTCGTGTGTCCATGCCCTGCACGGTACGGGCATCCTCCGGCCCCCCGGGGTGACCGCAGGTCCGGTCGCGGCGTAGAGTCGCGCCCATGGAGACCTTCGTCCTGACCATCATCGGTGCTGACCGTGCCGGCCTCGTCGACGCGCTCGCGGAGGTCGTCGCCGACCACGGCGGCAGCTGGGAGCGCAGCCAGATGACCGAGCTGGCCGGCATGTTCGCCGGCATGGTGCTCGTCCGGCTGCCCGAGGACCGTGCCACGGCGTTCCGTGACGCCCTCGCGCCGCTGCACGAGCAGGGCCTGCTGGACGTGACGCTCAAGGCGGCCGAGTCCGACGGCCTGCCCGCCGACGCGGCCACGATGCGGTTCGAGGTGATGGGCGCCGACCGTCCCGGCATCGTGCACGAGGTCTCCCACCTGCTCGCCGAGCAGGGGGTCGGGATCGTGGACCTGCGCACCTGGACCGAGTCCGCGGCCATGGCCGGCGACCTCCTGTTCCGCGCGCGGGCCGAGGTGCGCCTGCCCACCGGCGTGACGACCGGCGACCTCACCTCGGCCCTCGAGGCCCTCGCCGACGACCTGATGGTGGACCTGCTCGACGGCTGACGGTTCGCGCGGCACGGCCCCCTGCCGGTTCGATGCCCGCCCCGCCCACGTCAGGTCCTGCATGTCCGCCACCGCGCTCGCCGACCGCCTCCTCGACGCGCAGGTCGCGTTCGTCCTGCAGGAGCTCACCGGTCCGTCCGGCGCGGCGCTCGTCGCCGCCGACGCCCGCGCCCTGGTCGCCGCCCTGGACGAGGCGCCGCTGCGCGCCGTCGTGGACGCCGGGACCGTCCGTGCGACCGTCCACGACGCGGTCGCGGCGGTCGGCGACTCCGCCGCGGTCGACGCGATGGTGGCCACGATCGTGCCGGCGCTGCGCGACCTCGACGCCAACGCCGAGCACACGCTCGGCGACGTCGTGATGTGGGGCGGGGTCGAGGCGATCGTCGCCGTGCTGACGCGCTCCGAGCAGCTGCGCGAGGAGGTCCTGCGTCGGCTCGCACAGAGCCCGGCGGTGTCGACACTGTCCCTGCGGTTCGTCCAGGCCCTGGTCGGCGACGCGGTCCAGCAGAACCGCGAGCGTGCCGAGCGGCTGCCCGGGATGAAGTCGGTGCTGGGCGTGGGCGACCTCGCCGCGAGGACCGCGCGCGGCATGGCGCCGAAGCAGCTCAACGACGTGGTCGGCGGTGTCGCCGACCGCGGTGCCCAGGCCGCCATGGAGCGCGTCAGCCGGGCGTTCGTCGACGCCTTCGACGAGGAGGTCGTGCGGACCGCCGTCATGCAGGTCTGGGACCTGCACGCCGAGGACTCGATCGCCGGGCTCCGGGCGTACCTCGCCGACGGTGACGTCGAGGACCTCGCCGCGAACGCCCATGCACTGTGGCTGGACCTGCACGCGACGCCGTGGTTCGCCGCGGTCCTCGACGCCGCGGTCGACGGCTTCTTCGACCGGTACGGGGACGCGACCGTCGGTGAGGTGCGCGCCGAGCTCGGCATCGACCTCGACCTGGTCGAGACGGTCGTGGAGCGGCACGCCACCGGCGTCGTCGCCGCGCTGCACGCGTCGGGCGAGCTCGAGGCCCTCGTCCGCCGTCGCCTCGCCCCGTTCTACGCCGACCCGACGACGCTGGAGCTGCTCGCCGGGGCCTGACCGGTCAGTTCGCCCGGTCGGGCTTCGCGTGGACGTTCTTGCCGCGGACCGTCGCCTTCTTCATCTTCTCGACGACCTCGTCGAGCGCGGCCGCCGGGACCTCGACCAGCGTGAACCGGCCCATGATCGAGATGTTGCCGATGTCCTTGCCGTCGAGGCTGGTCTCGCCGCAGACGGCCCCGACGACGTCCTTGGGGCGCGTGCCGACGTTGCGACCGATCGAGAGCCAGACGTTGGCGGTGTCGCCGTCCCGGTGGACGTAGTCGGCGCCGGCCTCCTTGCCGCCGCGCTGCCGTGCGCCACCGGGCCCGTTGCCACGGCCGCGCGGACCGCTGCCACCGTCCTTGCGCAGCTCCACCGACGGGACGTGCTCGTCGTCGAGGTCGCCGACAGCGTCCTCGCGCAGGACCGCCAGCGCGGCCACGGCGATCGCCTGGGCGTCCTCGGCGTCGCCGAGCTCGTCGAAGACCCGCAGGCCCTCCTCGAGGTCGTCGCGCTGCATCGCCTCGCGGACACGGTCGACCAGCAGTGCGCGCCGTCGGGCACGCAGCTCCTCGACCGTCGGCACGGGGGCCACGTCGAAGGTGCGCCCCACGTGTCGCTCGATGGTGCGCAGCGCCTTCGTCTCGCGCGGCTCGACGAGGGTGATCGCCACGCCCTCCCGCCCGGCGCGGCCGACGCGGCCGATGCGGTGGACGTACTGCTCGGGCTGGGTGGGCAACGAGTGGTTGATCACGTGGGTCAGCACGTCGACGTCGAGGCCCCGCGCAGCCACGTCGGTCGCGACGACCATCTCGACGTTGCCCTCGCGCAGCTCGTCGAGCACCCGTGTCCGTGCGCCCTGGTCGAGCCCCCCGTGGAGGAAGCGCACGTCGCGACCACGACCCGACATGATGCGCGCCACCTCCTCGACGTCCTTGCGCGTCCGGCAGAACACCAGCGCGGCGGTCGGGTCCTCGACGTCGAGCACCCGGGTCAGCGCCGCCTCCTTGTGGTTGCGGTTCGTGACGATGACCTGCTCGCGGATCTGCGGGGTCTCGCCGGCGAACTGCTCGGAGCGGTCGATGGTGACGCGCTGCGGGTCGACCATCCGCTGCTCGGCGATCCGCACGAGGCGCTTCGGCATCGTGGCGCTGAACAGCGCCGTCTGCCGCTCTCCGGGGGCCGCGTCGAGGATGGCGTCGAGGTCGTCGGCGAAGCCCATGTCGAGCATCTCGTCGGCCTCGTCGAGGACGACGTACTCGATCGCGTCCAGCTCGAGCGTGCCCCGGCTGAGGTGGTCGACGCAGCGACCGGGCGTGGCGACGACGACGTCGACGCCCTTCTTCAACCGGTGGATCTGCCGCTTGATCGGCTGGCCGCCGTAGACGGGCAGGACGCGCACGCCGAGCAGGTGGCCGTACTGGTGCACGGCCTGCGAGACCTGCATCGCCAGCTCGCGGGTCGGCACGACGACGAGGCCGAACGGCTTCTTCGTCCCGCGGACGCTGCGGTGCAGCAGCGCCAGCATCGGCAGCGTGAACGCTGCCGTCTTGCCGGTGCCGGTGGCGGCCTGGCCGAGGACGTCGCCACCGTCGAGGAGCGGCGGGATGGCCGCACGCTGGATCGCGGTGGGCTCCTCGTAGCCGAGCTCGTCGAGCTGCTGGAGCAGCTCCATCGGGAGGTCGAGGTCGGCGAACGAGGCGTCCGCGGGGAGGGGGGTCTGGGAGGAGGTCACGCTGTGTTCCTGTCGCGACCGACAAGTGTGGGGGACACGGCCGCCACAGCGCACTCGACACCGTCAGGTGCGCCCCTGCCGCTCACCCGGCGCCGGCCGGTTCCCCCTCGGTCTCGACGCGATCGAGCAGCCACGGCCGCAGTCCGAACGCGATCGCGAACAGGACCAGCATGATCGCCAGCGGGACCGGCTTGTGCGCGGCGAGGCGGTAGAGCAGCACCAGCCCGACGACCCCGCCGACGCCGAGCGCGACCCACGCGACCCAGCGCTCGGCCACGTCCTCGCGCAACGCGATGACGTTCACGGCACCGAAGGCGGCGAGGAAGGCGAGGCTGGCCGCCTCGACCAGTGCCGACAGCGACCCGACCCAGACCAGGACGGCGGCGACGGCGACGATGAGCAGCATGGCGCGGTCGGGCACGTCCGACCCGTTGCGGTGGTCCAGCGTGGCCGGCAGCTCCCCGTCGTCGGCGACGCGACCGGCCAGCTGCGCCGTCGAGAACAGCGTCGAGTTGATCGCCGCCACGGTCGCGAACGCGGCCGCCACGGTCAGGACGACCAGTCCTGCCGCGCCGAAGCCCTCCTCGGCCGCCAGCGACAGCGCCACCGTCCCCTGGCTGACGACGTCGCCGGCACCGGCGAGCATCGTCGCGCCGATCGCGACGAGCACGTAGATCCCGACGACCGCGACCGACGACCACACCAGCACGGGGTGCAGCGTCCGTTCGGGCCGCTCGATCTCGTCGTACTCGTAGGTGAGCAGCTGGAAGCCCTCGTAGGACACGAAGATCGCCGCAGCCCCCATCCCCGCACGCCAGACGGGCATCGCGCCGCCGGGCGCCTGCAGGGCCGCCGGGTCCCAGGACATCGCCATCCCGGCGATCCCGAGCAGCACGAGCACCAGCAGGTTCGCCGACACGATCGTCACCTCGACCGTGCGGAGCTGGCCGATCCCCTGGAGGTTCAGCAGGACCAGCGCGCCGAGCGCGACGAGGGAGAGGACGCGCGCGACGGTCTCCGGCTGGTTGAACGCATGGGCGACGTAGGCGCCGAACGCGAACGCGTAGAGAGCGATCGTGAGGGTGTAGGCCGCGATCAGCACCCACGACAGTGAGCCGGCCGCGCCGTCGCGGTCCATCTTCTCGAGGAAGCCGAAGGCGCCGCCGCCGGTCTCGAAGTGGTTGGAGAGCCGGGCGTACGAGTGCGCGGTCGTCACCGCGATGATCCCGGCGATGACGAAGGCCAGCCACGCCCATCGGCCCGAGGCCTCCACGACGACGCCGAGCGCGACGTAGATGCCACCGCCGACCATGCCGCCGGCGACGAGCGCTGCCATCGACGGCCAACGCAGGGTGCCGTCGTCCTCCGTGCTCACTGCTGTCCCCCGGTTCGCGTCCGGTGCCCCGGACGTGTCCCGACAGCGGTGGCTCGATGCGGTGGTGTCCCCACCCGCGGTGTCAGTCGAGGGTGACGACCAGCCCCTCACCGGGGTCGACCTCACCCGCGACGAGCCGGGGCCAGGCACGCGCCGCGCCGTCGAGGCCGTCCAGCTCCACGACCTCGAGGTCCTCGGTCGCGGCGGCGACGAACGGTCGCCACGCGTCGGCGATGCGCTGCCCGAGCTCGGCCGGTCCCCAGGACCTGGCCAGGTCGGCCGCGTGGGTCGGGGCGAAGAAGAACGTCGGCTCGGGTGCGCCGTCCGCCGGGGGCGACTGCCCCGCGTCGGCGTCGTGGTGCGTGACGCCGACGACGAGGTGCGTGGCCAGGCCGTCGGGCAGCCGGTCGTGGACCGCCGCGACGACGTCGTTGCGCCCGGCGAGGTCGACGACGGCGGCGCGGCCGGCGAGGTCGCCGAGGCCCTCGACCTCGTCGTAGGCCAGGACGCGGTCGTACAGGTCGGTCGCCGCGACGTGGTCGAGGTTGCCCGCGGACGTGACGCCGACGACGGTGACGTCGCGGTCCCGCAGCAGGTGGGCAAGTGCGGTGCCCGTCTTGGACGACGCGGACGTGACGACCACCACGTCGTGCCGATCGCCGGCGTCGCCGTCCACGACCTCGGCCAGCAGGAACGCGGTGGTGAACAGCGGTCGCAGCAGCAGTTCGAGGTCGAGGTGGGCCGGCTCGTGCAGGGGGTCGGCGGCCAGCCGGACGTACGACTGGTAGACGCCTGCGAGGCCCGCACGGTGTGGTGACGCGTCCACGACGGCGTCGCTGCTGACACGTCCCGGTCGCACCGCGACGTGGTGGCCCATCGGCAGGAAGCCGTACCAGTGCTCCCCCACCTCGACGTCGTCGCGGTCGGTGGCGACGACCTCGGCCGTGCCCCACACGGGCACGACGCCGGTCGTCTCGTCGGCCGTCGGGAAGAACCGCCAGTACTCGAGCTGCTCCCCGGTCACGGCGTAGGTCACGTTGTTCGAGGTCATCGCGAACCGCCGCACGGCGAGGACCACGCCGTCGGCCGGCAGCGTCACCTCCGCCGCCGTTCGCCGGACCTCCGTGATCCGGTCCCTGACCACCTCGAGCCGGTCTCCCGCGTACGCCACGTCCGCTCCCGCTGGATCGCCTGGCCGCACCGTAGGTCTGACATCCGTGCCATCCCTGAGGGCAGGCCAGCGCCGCCGTGCGACAGTGCCACCAGTGACGACGACCGGGAGCCGCCACGTGCCTGCCACCCACCTCGACCGACCGAACTCCACGACCGACGGTCCGCGGGGCGACGAGAGCCGTGACCGCTTCGTCGACGCGGTCCGGGCGGGTGCCCTGCTGGTCGTCGTGCTCGGGCACTGGCTGGCCACGCTGCCACGCGTCGTCGACGGCATCACGGTGGCCAACGACCACCTCCTGCACTCGTGGGCGGCGGCCGCACCGATGACGTGGCTGCTGCAGGTCGTCCCGGTCTTCGTGCTCGTGTCCGCCGCGGTGTCGTCGACATCGACGTCGCTGCGCACCGAACCGCTGCGCTGGTGGGCCACCAGGGCCCAGCGCCTGGCCCGGCCGACGGTGACCTACCTCGCCGTGCTGTCGCTCCTGTGGGTGGCGATCGAGGTCCTCGACCCGGCGGCCGACGTGGTCATGCTGTTCGGCGGCTCGCTGACCGTGCACCTGTGGTTCGTCGCGATGCTCCTGCTCGTCCAGGCGCTGCTCCCGCTCGCCGTCGCAGCGGACCAGCGGTGGGGCCTGCGCGCCGTGGTCGCCCTCGTCGCCGTCGCCATCGCAGTCGACCTCGTGCGTGCAGGCCTCGACCTCGGACCGGCCGTCGGGCGCGCCGTGGCGACCGCCGCGCCCGGCATCGGGTGGTTGAACGTCGCCGTGGTCTGGCTGGTCCCCCAGCAGCTCGGCCTGGCCTGGCGGTCGGGTCGTCTGCGGGGACGGGTGACCGGCACGGCGGTGCTCGTGGGCGGGCTGGTCTGGGTGTGGGCGGCGACCCGCCTCGGCTACCCGGCGGCGATGGTCGGCAGCGACCCGGTCACCGGCGCCTCGAACGTGCTCCCGCCGACGGCTGCGCTGCTGGGTGTGGTGTGGATCCAGACCGGTCTGGTCCTGCTGCTGGAGCACCCGGTGCGGTCGTGGCTGGCGGGTCGACGCGTGTGGGCGGTCGTGCGCGTCGTCGCGGCGCTCGGCATGCCGCTCTACCTCTGGCACAAGCTCGCCGAACTGCCCGCGCTGTGGCTCGCGAACCGTCTCGGCATCACCGTCGACGCCGGCGTGCCCGGCGACCCCGGCTTCTGGACCAGCCGACTCGTGTGGCTGGCGCTGTGCGCTGCCGTCGTCGCACCGGTCGTCGCGGCTGTCGTCGCGTTCGAGCGCCGCCGGCGGTCGCGCGTGCCGCTGCACGACGACGACCGCCGCCTCGTCGGCGGCGGCCTGCTGGTCGTCGTCGCGACCGCTGTCGCGCTGCAGTACGGCCTTGCGGCGGCACTGCCCGCGGCGGTCGCGATGCTGCTCGGTTCACACGTCCTTCGTCCCGCACGTGTCGGGACGGGCGCCGTCAGCTGAGCGCAGCGATCGTCTCACGGTTGAAGGCCGGGATGTCGTCGGGGTTCCGGCTCGTCACGAGCAGCCCCGGTCCACCGTCGCACACGACGACCTCGTCGTCCTTCCAGGTGCCACCCGCGTTGCGGATGTCCGTCTGGAGGCTGGGCCACGACGTCAGGGTCCGGCCGTCGACCACGCCTGCCTCGACCAGCGTCCACGGTGCGTGGCAGATCGCCGCGATGGGCTTGCCGGTCTCGGCGAACGTCGCCACGAAGTCCACGGCGCCGCTGTGCATGCGGAGGTTGTCCGGGTTCGCCACGCCGCCGGGCAGGACGAGCCCGTCGACCTCGGCGACGTCGACGTCGTCGACGACCCGGTCGATCGTGAACGTGTCGTTCTTCGTCAGGTGGTCGAACGCCTGGACCTCGCCCTCCTCCGTGGAGACGAGGAGCGTCGTCGCACCGGCGTCCTCGAGTGCCGTGCGCGGTTCGGTGAGCTCCACCTGCTCCACACCCTCGGTCGCGGTGAGGAACACGATGGTCTTGCCGTCGAGGTGTCCCATGGACTGGTCCTCCGATTGCGGTCGATGACGACCGTACGAAGCCCTGCGACCCCCGCGACCGGCCGTGCGGGGACGTGTGAGACCGTGCACCGCGTGGGATGCACGGCCCGACACAGCCGTGTCGCCCCCACCGCGGTGGGGGTCAACGGGCCGGGACGACTTCCGGTGGGGAGGCGGCTGTCGGTCGGGTGCCGCGGGGGTAGGTCGTGTGGTGTGCCCGGCCGTCAGGCGTCCGGCGGAGCTCGAACCGGCCCGTCTGGCCGTCCAGGTGCGGATGCCAGTA
>CAYMGL010000019.1:0-18792 GCA_964389945.1 uncultured Actinomycetota bacterium | reverse complement strand
AGCATCACCCACTCCGCGCCGTCGACGTACGACCGCCACATCCAGTCCGACAGCTGCGCCGGGTCGATGCCACTGAGGGTCGCGAGGTTGGCGATGACCATCAGCCGCGGGATGTGGTGCGTCCAGCCGTACTCCTCGACCCATCGCAACGTGCGCGAGACGCAGACCATGTCCGTGTCGACGTCCGGGTCGGTGAACACCGGCGGCAGGTCGCGGGTCGCGCCGAGGTGGTTCTCCGTCGCGTAGTCCTCGCCGAAGCGCCAGTAGAGGCCGTGGACGAACTCCCGCCACCCGATGACCTGCCGCACGAAGCCCTCGACCGAGTTGAGGGGCAGGTCGCGCTCGTGGAAGGCGTCGACCACCCGCTCGACGACCTCGCGTGGGTGCAGCATCCCGAGGTTGAGCGGCACCGACAGCATCGAGTGGTTGAGGTGCCAGTGGTCGCTGACGACGGCGTCCTCGAACGGTCCGAACGCCCCGAGCACCTCGTCGACGAAGTGGTCGAGGCGCGCCAGGGCTCGTCGGCGCGACGTCGGCCAGATCCCGGTCGGGGCCGCACCGGTCAGCTCGACCCCGTCCATCGACTCGAGCTGCTCCAGCACCTCGCGGTCGAGGTCGTCCAGCTCGGAGGTCACGAGGTCCGGCCACTCGTGGTCGTCGCCGGGCGGCGGCTCGCGGTTCTCCTCGTCGAAGTTCCACCTGCCGCCGACCGGCTCCCCGTCGGCGTCGACCAGCACGTCGAGTCGCCGTCGCTGCCAGCGGTAGAAGTCCTCGAGGAGGAGCGAGCCGTCCTTGCGCTCGTGCTCGTCGGCCCAGTCGGCGAACTCGTCGGGGTGGGTGAGGAACTGGTCGGACCGCACGAGCTCGACGCCGAGCTGCTCGAGCACACGCCGGCCCGTCCGGTTCATGGGTTCCATCGCGCGCACGACAGCCGGCGAGAACTCGTCGACGTGTGCCGCGTGTGCCTCGCCGAACGAGTCCGCCTCGCGCCAGTCCACCTCGTAGCCGAGGTCGCGCAGCTCTGCGGCGAAGCGCCGCATGGACGTCACCAGCAGGTGGGCCCGCTGCCGGTGCCAGACCTTGCTGCGCAGCTTGCCCCGGTTGAGGACCAGCAGGACGCGGGTGTCGTCGGGGGACGTGTCGCGCAGGTGCGCGAGGTCGCGGTGCAACTGGTCGCCGAGCACCCACACCGTGTCCATCGCAGCTGCCTCCTCAGCCCGCGTTCGCAGCCGTCGCGCGCCCGGACGGGCGTCGCGACCTGCGACCCTCTGTCCTGCCGTCGTACGCTCGGTGGTCATGACGGACGCGACTGCAGGGCTCGTGCTCGCCGACCGCTACGAGCTCGGTCGGCAGCTCGGTCGTGGCGGTGCCGGATCTGTCTGGTCTGCGCACGACCGCGTCCTCGATCGCACGGTCGCGGTGAAGGTGGTGCCCGACGGCACCGCCGCGGCCCGGCTGGCACGGGAGGCGAGGGCCACGGCCGGCATCGCGGTGCAGCACGTGGTCGCGGTCTACGACGTCGGGCGGCAGGACGGTCTGCACTACCTCGTCATGGAGCTCGTGAACGGGGTCGACCTCGCCACGTTGCTGCGCACCACGGGACCGGTCCCGGCCGACCTGGCCGCCCTGGTCGGCCGCGACGTCGCCCATGGCGTCGCCGCGATCCACGAGGCCCAGTTCGTGCACCGCGACGTGAGCCCGTCCAACGTGCTGGTCAGCGTCGAGGGCGAGGTCAAGCTCACCGACCTCGGCATCGCACGGCGCATCGACGCCGAGGCGACCCGGGCACTGACGCAGGCAGGCA
This sequence comes from uncultured Actinomycetota bacterium, assembly GCA_964389945.1. Taxonomy (GTDB): domain Bacteria; phylum Actinomycetota; class Nitriliruptoria; order Nitriliruptorales; family Nitriliruptoraceae; genus JBFGFG01. The sequence continues at coordinate 16,988 of CAYMGL010000019.1, read as the reverse complement.
CCGTGGTCGGGACCGTCGACTACCTCGCACCCGAGCAGGTCGAGGGCGGCGACGTGGACGCCGCGACCGACGTCTACGCGATCGGGCTGCTCGTGCACGCGCTGTGCACCGGCGCGGCGCCCTTCGGTGACGGACCGGTGGGCGAGCGGATCGCCCGCCGGCTGGCCGGCGGGCCGGCGTCGCTCCCCGACAGCGCCGGGTCGCTCGGCACCGTCGTCGCGAAGGCCGTCGCCCGCGACCCGGGTGCTCGTCACCGCGACGGCGCGGCGCTGCGGGCCGAGCTGTCCCGCCTGGTGCCGGAGGACGAGGCGCCGCTGCGCGCACGGCTCGCCGAGCTGGTCGAGGCTGCGCGTGCGGACGACGACGGCACGCGCCCGGAGCCGACGGACGCGATCGAGGCCGTCGCCATCCCGGCCCGCCAGCAGCCGGGCGGCGACGACGCCACGACCGTGCTCCCCACCGCCGCGCCCGCCGAGGCCGCCGCGACCGCGCCCGCCGTCGGGGCCACCGCGGCCGCGCCCGCCGTCGCGCAGCAGGCCACGCGCGACCAGGAGCCGGTGCAGCCGGAGCGGGCGAGGGACGAGGACCCCGCGCCGGAGCAGCCGTCGCAGGACGGCCCGCGTCGCAGTGGGCTGCTGCGGCCGGTGTCGCTGGGGATCGGCGGCATCGTCCTCGCGGTCCTCGTGGCGACGGCCGTCCTGCGGCCGGACCCGGAGGCACCTGACGACGGTGGTGGCGGCGCGGAGCCGACCGTGGCGCCGCTCGCCATCGCGGCGGTCGCCGACCACGACCCCCTCGGCGGTGGCGACGAGCACCCCGAGGACATCGACCGCATCGCCGACGGAGACCCGGGCACCGCCTGGGACACCGAGGGCTACGAGACCGCCGACCTCGGCGGGCTGAAGTCCGGGGTCGGGCTGCTCGTGGACCTCGGAGCGGTGCAGGACGTCGCGGCCGTCGAGCTCGACCTCGTCCTCGACGGCGTCGACCTCACCGTGACCGTCAGCGAGGAGCGCCCCGCGGGCGACCCGACGGAGTCCGGGACCGTGCTGGGGACCGCGGCCGACGCCGGCGGCACGGTGGAGGTCGCCGGTGGGCCGGTCGCCGGACGGTGGGTCGCGGTGTGGTTCACCTCGCTGGCGGACGACGGCCGCCGCCACCGGGCCGAGGTCGCCGAGGTCCGCGTGCTCGGCCCCTGACCCTGCGTACCGGGCTCAGCGCGCGGTGATCCCGCCGTCCACGGGGATGATCGCGCCCGTCAGGTAGGCACCGGCGCGGCTGCAGAGGTAGAGCACGGCCCCGGCGACGTCCTCCGGGCTGCCGATCCGCCCCATCGGCACGCCGTCGGCGACGGCGGCCCGGCCCTCGGGGGAGTCGAGCGCGAAGGCCATCATCCGCGACTCGAACGGGCCGGGTGCGATCGCGTTCACCGTGATGTCGTCCCCGACCAGGGCCATCGCCAGGTGACGGGTCAGCTGGTGCACGCCGGCCTTGGACGCCGAGTAGCTGAAGTTGTCCATCAGCGGCGTGCGGATGCCGTCGACGGAACCGACGTTCACGACCCGCGACGGTGCGTCCGGGGTCGCGGCGCGCCGCAGGGCCGGGAGCAGTGCCTGGGTCAGCAGGAACGGTGCCCGGACGTTGATGTCGAGCACCTTGTCGAAGCCGGCGGCCGGGAACTCGTCGATCGGTGCCCCCCAGACGGCACCGGCGTTGTTGACGAGGATGTCCAGCTCGCCGCCGTAGTGCTCGGTGACCTGCTCGGCGAAGTCGGCGACCTGCTCCGGTGACGAGAGGTCAGCGCGGACGGCGTGAACCTCGCCGATCCGGGACAGGTCCTCGCTGGAGGCACGCAGTTCGTCCTCCTTGCGCGAGGCGATCACGACCTCGGCGCCGTTCGTCAGCAGACCCTCGGTGATCATCCGGCCGATCCCTCTGGATCCCCCGGTCACCACGGCGCGCCGGCCCCCGACGTCGAACAGTTCGGCGATCCTCATCGTGTCCCTTTCATCCGAATGCACCCTAGGCGAGTTAGGCTGTTCCAATGCTCGACATCGCCAGTGGCTCCGTGCTCTCCGACCGTTACACGGTCGGGGACCAGCTCGGGGTGGGTGGCACCGGTGTCGTGTGGCAGGCCCACGACGACGTGCTGGACCGCGACGTCGCGCTGAAGGTCGTCCGCAACGGGGAGCATGCCCGCCTGCGTCGCGAGGCGCGCGCGGCGGCGCGCGTCAACGACCGCAACGTCGTGACGGTGCACGACGCGGGGCAGGACGGCACCACCGTCTTCCTCGTGATGGAGCTGGTGCAGGGCGTGGACCTGGCGCAGGTGCTGCGCGTGTGCGGGCCGCTGCCGCCCGAGCTCGTCGCGCTGGTCGGCCGCGACCTCGCCCGCGGGCTCGGTGCCGTGCACGAGCAGGCGATCATCCACCGCGACATCAAGCCGAGCAACGTCCTGCTCACCGCCGAGGGCGACGTCAAGCTGAGCGACCTCGGCATCGCGCGCACGTCCGACGCGACGGCGACCGTGCAGCTGACGGAGACGGGCACGATCGTCGGGACGATCGACTACCTCGCCCCCGAGCAGCTGGCCGAGGAGGACGTCACGCCCGCGGCGGACGTCTACGCCCTGGGGCTGCTCCTGCTCGAGACGGCGACGGGGGACAAGCCGTTCGGTGAGGGCACGCTCGCGGAGCGCGCGGCACGCCGCCTCGCCCGCAGTCCCCACGTGCCCGAGGAGCTCGCCCCCGCGATGCGCCGGGCCATCGAGGACGCTGTCCATCGCGACCCGGCCGACCGACCGCAGAACGGTGCGGAGCTGGCCGATCGACTCGAGGAGACCGTCGACGAGGACGTCCGCCCGGCCCTCGCCGAGCTGGTGGCGCGGACGGCTGCCGCGCCGTCCGAGGACCGCTACGCGCCGCAGGTGACGCCACGCCCCTCCGTGGAGCTGCAGACCCAGGCGTACACGCCGTCGGGCATCGCCAGTGCCGACCTCGTGGATGACGGCGCCAACGTCGACGCGGGCGATGGAGACGCCAGCGCGGCAGCCACGCTGCCACGACGCGGGCTCTCGCCACTCGCCCGGCTCGCGGGCGAGGCAGGCGCGCTGGTCGCCCTCGTGATCGCCGCCGTGCTCGTCGCGACCGCCCTGACGAGTTGACGGATCAGCGCAGCCACACCGCGTCGTCCGGGGCGAGCACGCCGTCGTGGCCGGTCGGGCCCGATGCCAGCAGCACCTCACCGTCGGGCAGCTCGACGTCGTGCGCGCCCATGTTGACCACGCAGGTGACGCCCGAGCCGCGACGGAACGCGACCACGTCACGGCCACGGTCGAGGAACTCGGCCTCCTCGTCGTCGCGCAGGTGCTCGTCGCGCAGCCGCAGCGCCGTGCGGTAGAGCGTCAGCATCGACGTGGGGTCGCCGTCCTGGACGTCGACCGCGTGCGCCGCGAACGCATCGGGCTGGGGGAGCCACGGCTCGTCGCTGCCGAAGCCGAAGCCCGGTGCGTCGGCCTCCCACGGCAGCGGCACACGGCAGCCGTCGCGGCCCTTGCGGTCGCTGCGGAAGAACTCCGGGTCCTGCAGGACGTCCTCGGGCAGGTCGTAGGCCTCGGGCAGCCCGAGCTCCTCGCCCTGGTAGAGGTAGACCGAGCCAGGCAGCGCGAGCAGCAGCAGGGCCGCCGCGCGGGCGCGGCGCTGGCCCTGCTCCTCGTCCAGCCACGAGCGCGGACCGTCGCCCAGCCACTCCTTGGCGAACTCCGAGGACGGCTCGGGCAGCGCGAAGCGGGTGGTGTGGCGCACCTGGTCGTGGTTGGACAGCACCCAGGTCGGGACGGCGCCGATCGAGCGGACCTCGTCGAGTGCCAGCGGGATGCCGTGGTTGTGCAGGTGCGGTCGCCACCCGGCGTCGAGGAAGGTGAAGTCGAACGCCTGGTGGAACTCGTCCGGGCGGACGTAGTGGGGCAGGCGCTCGCGGTGGACGTAGGCCTCGGCGATCATGATCCGCTCGTCGTACTCGTCGAGCACGGCACGCCACTCCCGCCAGATCTCGTGGACGTCGTCACGGTCGAGGTTGGGGGTGTTGCCCTTCCCGGCCTCGCCGTCCCGGAACGGTGGCGTCATGTCGGGCAGCCCCTCGGCCTTCACCAGCGAGTGGGCGACGTCGACCCGGAAGCCGTCGATCCCACGGTCGAGCCAGAAGCGCAGGATGTCGCGGAACTCGGCGCGCACCTCCGGGTTGGTCCAGTTCAGGTCCGGCTGTGACTGGTCGAACAGGTGGAGGTACCACTGGCCGTCGTCGAGACGGGTCCAGGCCGGACCGCCGAAGAAGCTCTGCCAGTTGTTCGGGGGCTCCTCGCCGTCCGGGCCCGTGCCGTCACGGATGATGTAGCGGTCACGGGCGGGGTCACCGGGCGGCGCCTCACGGGCCTCGACGAACCACTCGTGCTCCCACGAGGTGTGGTTGGGGACGAGGTCGGCCAGGACCCGGATGCCCAGCTCGTGCGCCTCGTCGACCAGCGCGTCCACCTGCTCGAGGCTGCCGAGCCGGGGGTCGATGTCGCGGTAGTCGGCCACGTCGTAGCCGCCGTCGAGCAGCGGTGACGGGTACCAGGGGTTGACCCAGATGGCGTCCACGCCGAGGTCTCGCAGGTACGGCAGCTTCTCCCGGATGCCGTTGACGTCACCCTTGCCGTCGCCATCGGTGTCGAAGAACGAACGGACGTAGATCTGGTACGTGACGGCGCGCCGCCACCACGTGGTGTCGTTGGGCATGGAGGGATCCGCGGGACCGGGAGCTGGGAGGGGTGACGGTAGGCGGGCTGTAGCGTCATCGTCCATGCCTGCACCCACCGTCGCCGTCGCCGCTCCCAACGTCCTGGCCTCCGAGGCCGGCGAGGAGCTGGCGCGGGCCGGCGGCAACGCCGTGGACGTCGCGATCGCGGCGATGGTGGTGGCCTGCACGACCGAGCCGGGGATCTGCTCGCTCGGTGGTGGGGGCTACGCGACCCTGGCCGAGCCCGGCCGCGACCCGGTCACGATCGACGGCTACGTGGCGCGGCCCGGGCTGGGCCGCGACGGACCGTTCGACCCCGGCTTCGACCTGTACACCGAGTACGGCGGTGGCGTGACGATCACCATCGGCCACGGCTCGGTGGCGACCCCGGGCACACCCCAGATGCTGGTCGAGCTGCACCGCCGGGCCGGCCGGGCGCCCTGGCGCGACGTGGTGGCGCCGGCCGTTGCCGTCGCACGCGACGGCTTCCCGCTGGGCTCGGCGAGCGACTACTACCTCGACTTCATCCACGACGACCTCTACGGCTGGCACGGCCCCAGTCGTGCGGCGCTGCACCACGCCGACGGCAGCCGGCTGGTCCACGGCGAGGTCGTCCACGTCGAGCACCTCGCGGCCACGCTCGAGACGTGGCAGGAGGACCCTGCGACGTTCACCCACGGCCGGCTCGCCGACCTGGTCGTCGCCGACATGGAGCGCCACGACGCGCCGCTGGGCCACGCGGACCTGCGGGCCTACGTGCCGGAGGTCCGGGCCCCGTTGGAGGTCGAGCTCGGCGACTGGCGCTTCAGCACGAACCCGCCGCCGGCGGTGGGCGGCGTCGTGCTCGCCCTGCTGCTGGAGGGGCTGGGCACACCGCCGCCGGCGACCGGCTGGACCGAGGCCGACCGGCGCCGGACCGTGGACGTGCTGCGGGCCGTGCTGGCCCACCGCGTCGACGTGCTGGACCTGGCGGACGACCGCGAGCGTGCGGGCTGGGACGCGGTCGAGCGGGTGCTGGCCGACGGGCTGGTCGGGCTGACGGCGCCGTCGACGGTCCACGTCTCCGCGATCGACAGCGACGAGCTCGCGGTCGCGATCACCTGCTCGGCCGGGTACGGCTCGGGCGTGATGCCCCCCGGCACCGGGGTCTGGATGAACAACTGCCTCGGTGAGCAGGAGCTCGTGCGGCGCGGGCCGGACGGCTACGCGCCGGGGGAGCGGCTGCCGTCGAACATGGCCCCGACCGTGGGTCGTGCGCGCGACGGGCGGGTCCTGGCGGCCGGGACGCCGGGGGCGGACCGGATCACCCCGTCGATGCTGCACGCGCTGGCGGGGATCGCGGGGGGGATGGACGTCCAGACGGCCGTCGACGCGCCGCGGATCCACCTCACCCGCTGGCCCGACGGCACCGAGCGGCTGGACGTCGAGGAGGACGTCCACCTCCCGGCCGACGTCGCGGCCGACGTCGAGCGGCGGCTCTTCGCACCGCACTCGATGTACTACGGCGGGGTGGCGGTCACGCTCGCCCACGAGGACGGGCGGCTCGAGGCCGCCGCCGACCCACGCCGGGACGGCGGGACCGCCATCGTCTGACGACGTCAGGCACCCCGTCCTCGGCCCTCCATGACCCGTGCGAGCGGTCGCAGTCGCAGCCACCACTGCTCGGTGGGGCGCTGTGCCTCGGGCTCGACCAGGTCCGGGAAGCGGTCGAGCGCCGTCATCGTCACCTCGCCACGGACGAGGCCGATCATCGCGCTCTGGGGTGCGTCCGTGCCCATCTCCGCGGCCAGGTGGTCGACGGCCGCCGACGCCAGGCGCGTGGCCTGGATCCGGTCGAAGGGCGAGGGGTCGCCGCCGCGCTGGAGGTGGCCGAGGATCGACTGCCGCACGTCGTAGAGGTTGCGCCCCTCCTTCTCGAAGAGGCGGCGCAGGAAGTCGGTCGAGTACTCGTTGCCGGCGAGCTCGCTGCGGACCACGAGCCCCAGGCGCTTGCCGTCCTCGAAGGAGGCGTTGATGAACTCGACGTCGCGCTGGAGGTCGGCGATCGAGATCCCCTGCTCGGGGATGTAGACCTGCTCCGCGCCCGTGGCGATGCCGGCGGTGAGCGCGAGGTAGCCGCAGTCGTGCCCCATCACCTCGACCACGAAGACGCGGCGGCTGGCCACCGCGGACTGCTTGATCTTGTCGACGTCGCTGACGATGGCGTTGAGCGCCGTGTCCGCGCCGACCGTGATCTCGGTGCCGGGCACGTCGTTGTTGATCGTCGCCGGCAGGCACACCTTCGGCAGCCGCAGTGACGGGTGACGGCGTCGGGCCGCGTGCAGCTCGTGCGTGGCGACGTACGCGTCGAACCCGCCCACGACGAGCAGCCCGTCGAGGCCCCGGAGCTCGACGACGTCGGCGATCCTGGCGATGTCGGCCTCGCGCGGTCGCCACCGACTCGTCCCGAGCTCGGCGCCGCCCTCGGCCACCCAGCCGGACACGCTCATCCAGTCGAGCGGCTGCATCCGGTCGTCGCGCAGGCCCTCGAAGCCACGTTCGACCCCGAGGACCTCGAACCCGTCGTCGAGGGCGAGGCGCACGGCGGCACGCACGGCGGTGTTCATCCCCGGGGCGGACCCGCCGGCGTGCATCACCGCGAAGCGCCGTGGGGGTCCGTCGTCCGCACCGCGGGGCCGTGCCCGCACGAGCGTCCGCAGGATCCGGTCGGACTCGCCGAAGCTGCCGCCGCGCATCTCCATGGCGGTCTCGTAGTCGCCCTCGGCGATGCGGTCGGCGACCGCGTGGGTCTTCTCCACGCAGTCCATCAGGGGGGAGACGACGACGTCGTGGTCGCGGATCCCGACCAGCTTCGACTCGTCCTCCGGGTCCATCGCCAGCAGCGTCCGCACGGCGGCGAACCCCACCATCGTGGCCATCGTCCGGTCGAACGCCGACGGCGCGCCGCCCCGCTGCACGTGCCCGAGGATGGTCACGCGCGTGTCCTCGCCGAGTCCCTCCTCGAGCGCCGACCGGACGTCGCTCGTTGCGATCGGCTGGCCCGCGCGGTCGGTGGCGCCCTCGGCGACGACGATCATGCTCTGGCGCCGGCCGGCCTTGCGGCCCGCCTCGACGGCTGCGCACATCGCGGCCCGCCAGTCGTCGGCCTCAGGTGGTGACTCGGGGATGAACACCCAGTTCGCCCCGGCCGCGAGCGCGCTCATCAGCGCGAGGTAGCCGCAGTGCCGGCCCATCACCTCGACGACGAACGTGCGCTGGTGGCTGGAGGCCGTCGAGCGGATGGCGTCGAGCGCCTCGATGATGCGGTGCAGCGCCGTGTCGGCGCCGATCGTCATGTCGGTGCCGAACATGTCGTTGTCGATCGACCCGACCAGCCCGACGAGGTAGAGGTGCTGGTGGGCGTCGGCGGTCTCGCGGTCGAGCTCGCCCGCCTCCACCAGCTCGTCGAGCAGCTCGGGCCACTCGCTGCGGAAGAGGTTCGCGCCCGTGAGGCTGCCGTCGCCACCGATGACGACGAGGGCGTCGATGCCGCGCTCGACCAGGTTGGCGGCCGCCCGGCGGCGGCCGTCGCGCTCGCGGAACTCGGGGCACCGTGCGGTGCCGATGACGGTGCCCCCGCGGTGCATGATGCCGCCGACGGCCTCGCCGTCGACCTGCACGATCGCAGGGCCGCCGTCGACCATCCCGCGGTAGCCCTCGTAGATCACGTGGACGTCGAGGTCCGCGTCCAGTGCCGTCCGCACCACGGCGCGGACCGCCGCGTTCATGCCGGGCGCGTCGCCGCCACTGGTGAGCACGGCGATGTTCGTCGGGCCGCCTGCGGGCACGGGCACACTCCGTCGATCGGGGGAGTCCGACGATAGGCAGCCGCGTTCGGCACCGGCGGCCCATCGGTCGGATCAGAGCAGCGGCAGGGGTTCCAGCTCGGGGACGCCGTCACGGCCGGTGACGACGCGTTCGCCCGCCTGCCACACACCGACGACGTTCGCCGGGTCCTGCAGCACGGTGACGTCGGCCACCGGGTCCGCCGACAGCGCGAGCACGTCGGCCTCCCAACCCTCGACGAGCTGCCCCGCCTCCGGCGCCTGCGGGCCGAGCGTCGAGGGCGCGGTCGCCGTCGCCGCCTCGATCGCCTGCAGCTCGGTCATCCCGGCCGCGACGAGCAGCTCGAGCTCCTTCGCATGGCGACCCCAGGCCATCGGGTGGCCGGGCGCCGACGGGCCGATGTCGGTGCCACTGGCGATCGTGACGCCGGCGTCGATCGCGATCTCCAGCGCCTGCTGGTGGCGGTCGGCGATGCGGCGTCCCTTCTCCTGCATCCGCGGGCTCGCGCCGCTGCTGTCGCCGTCGTCGGTGAACATCGAGCCGACGAGTGCGTCGACGATCGTCCGTGTCGGCACCAGCACCATGTTCCGCTCGATCATGCCGCTCGCGAGGTCCTCGTCGAGGTAGCTGCCGTGCTCGATGGTGTGCACGCCCGCCTCGATGGCCGCCTCGATGCCGGGGGCCCCGTGGCAGTGCGCGGCGACCACACGCTCGGCCATCGCCGCCTCCTCGACGATCGCCCGCAACTCGTCGTGGCGGAACTGCTGGTGGATCGGGTGGTCGACCTCGGACAGCACCCCGCCGGAGGCGCAGACCTTGATGACCTTGGCGTCGAGGCGGAGCTGCCGCCGCACGGCCTTGATGGCCTCGGGCACGCCGTCGCAGACCTGCAGCATCCCGCCGGCGGCACCGAACTGCTCCATCCAGTCCAGCGAGATGTCGTGCACGTCGCCGTGCCCGCCGGTGGTGGACAGGGCCGCGTTGGACGAGAAGAACCGCGTCGATCGCAGCAGGCCCTCCCTGCGGACGCGTTCGAGGTGGACACCGACCCCGCCGACCTCGCGCACGCTGGTCACGCCCATGCGCAGTGCCGCCTGCCCGTCGCGGGCGGCGCGCAGCACCTGCGGTTCACGGCGCTCGACCACGGTCCGGGACAGCGCGTAGTCGTCCACGCCGAGGGTGTGGACGTGGCAGTCCCAGAGGCCCGGCAGCACCGTGTCGCAGTCGGTGACCTGGGCACCCGGTGTCGCCGGGGCGTCAGTGCTCGGCCCGGCGTAGGTGATACGGCCGTCCTCGAGGACGACGGTCGCGTCGGCGATCGGTGCGCCCCGCCCCGGGACGAGCTGTCGGGCCTCGATCCGCTGGCTGCTCATCGCAGGCTCCCGTGGGTGCGCATCTGGTACTGGCTGGTCATCTCCGCCACGACCGTGCCCTCCTCGTCGGTGATGTCGAGCTGCAGCTCCCACTCGGCCTTGCCGTGCTCGTCCGCCTCGGCCTCGAGACGGGCGACCTCGTCCTCACCGATCGTCGCCTCGACCCACAGCCGGCCACGCGCCGGGGCGCGGTAGCGGATCTGCGAGGACTTGACGAGCGGGAAGAAGCGCTCCGCGTCGAAGGTCGCGAAGAACAGCACACCGCCGGGGACCTCGCCGAGGGTGTAGATGGCACCGGCGTAGACGGTGCCGAAGTGGTTGCCGTTCGGCTCCGGGTCCATCGACAGCACGCAGCGACCCGGTCCCACGTCGTCGACGCGGATGCCGGCCCGCTCCACGAACGCGATCACGTGGATGGCGGCGTTGGCCTCGGTGACGTTCATGGCGGGTCCCGTCCGATGGACGCGTCACCCTAGGCCGGTCACGGCTCGGTGGAGACCACCAGCACGCTGAACGGGACGTCGTCGGGGACGTCGAGCGCCTCGACCGACCCGGTCCAGCCGGCCGCGGCCGCTGCCTCGGACAGCTCGTCCCGTGACGCGACCCCCGGGCCGACGGCCTCGTTGTCCGTGCGCTCGCGCACGGCGACCCACGCGCGGCTGCCGTAGCTGAGCACGTCGTGGACCGACTGCATGGCCGACGGCTCGGCCGAGACGTCGACGGCGAGGCTCGACAGCACGACGTCGTAGGGACCGACGTAGCCGCCGAGGTCGTTGGTCTCGCCGATCCGGAGTCCGACGACGGTGCGGTCGAACCGTTCGCCGGCGGCGCGGACGTTCGCCGGGTCCGGGTCGACGCCGTCGACGCGTTCGACCCCGGCCTCGAGGGCCGCGTCGATCGCGGCACCGCTGCCGAAGCCGACGTCGAGCCAGCGCAGCAGCGCCGCCCCCTCGTCGAGGGCGGTCGCCACGAGCTGTCGTGCGACGAGGTCGGACCATTGCTGTGCGTCAGTCATGGGGCGATGATGCCACGTGAATCGTCGTTCGGCAGTGGTCCGACACCCGAGGACCCGTCATCCCGGCCGTCGCTAGCCTCGCACGGGACTGTCACCGACCCCTGGAACGACGCCCGTGGCCAACAAGTACGGACCCACGCCGATGAGCGAGGACGTCTCCGCTTGGTACAACGAGGTGGTCTTCAAGGCCGACCTCGCCGACAACGGACCGGCGAAGGGCACGATGGTGCTCAAGCCGTACGGCTACGGCATCTGGGAGCTGCTCCAGTCACAGCTCGACCAGATGTTCAAGGACACGGGGCACAAGAACGCGTACTTCCCGCTGTTCATCCCCGAGTCGTACCTGCAGCGCGAGGCGGACCACGTCGAGGGCTTCGCACCCGAGCTGGCCGTGGTCACCCACGCCGGCGGCAAGGAGCTGGGTGAGCCGCTGGTCGTGCGCCCCACCTCCGAGACGGTCATCGGTGAGATGTACGCGAAGTGGATCAACAGCTACCGCGACCTGCCGCTGCTGATCAACCAGTGGGCGAACGTCGTCCGCTGGGAGCTGCGGCCGCGGATCTTCCTGCGCACGACCGAGTTCCTCTGGCAGGAGGGCCACACGGCGCACGCCGACGCCGAGGACGCGATGGCCGAGACGGAGCGGATGTGGCACGTCTACGCCGACTTCGCCCGCGACGTCGCGGCCATCCCGATGGTCATGGGCGAGAAGACCGAGGGCGAGCGCTTCGCCGGCGCGAAGCGGACCCTCACCATCGAGGGGATGATGCGCGACGGCAAGGCGCTGCAGTCGGGCACGAGCCACTACATGGGCACGAACTTCGCCCAGGCCTTCGACATCACCTACACCAACGAGGACAACGAGCAGACGCTCTGCCACACCACCTCGTGGGGGATGTCGACCCGGATGATCGGTGCGACGATCCTCGCGCACGGTGACGACGACGGGCTGGTGCTGCCCCCACGGCTCGCGCCGACGCAGCTGGTCATCATCACGATCGGTCGCGGCGAGGACGGTGAGCGCGTCAACGAGAAGGCGCACGACCTGGCCCGCGAGCTGCGTGCGGCCGGCGTCCGGGTCGAGGTGGACGACAGCGACAACGGGCCCGGCTTCAAGATGAACGACGCGATCCTCAAGGGCATCCCCCTGCGGGCCGAGCTGGGACCGCGCGACCTCGACGAGGGTCACGCGCTGCTGGCCCGCCGCATCGGTGAGGTCGACGACCGCGGCCGGTCGGTCAAGGAGCCCGTGCCGCTGGACGAGCTGGTGGCCTGGGTCCCGGCCGAGCTCGAGCGCTACCACGACGCGCTGCTGGCCCGCGCGACCCGGTTCCGCGACGAGAACACGTCGGTCACCGATGACTGGGACGCGTTCACCGAGCGCGTGGCGTTCGGGTTCGCCGAGGCGCTCCACTGCGGCCGTCCGGCGTGCGAGGACGACATCAAGGAGCAGACCGCGGCGACCCCGCGCTGCATCCTCGTCGACGGCGAGGACGCCGAGGGCGACTGCGTGCGGTGCGGGCAGGCGTCCGCGTACGGCAAGCGGGTCACCTTCGCCAAGGCCTACTGAGGTGCAGCCCTGGCCGTGGCGCGTGACGACGACCGCGGGGCACCAGCTGCACGCGGTCGAGTGGGGACCGTCCTCCGGGGCCACCGGCGAGGTCGACGTGCTGCTCGTGCACGGCCTGGCGTCCAACGCCCGGCTCTGGGACGACGTGGCCGCCGGGCTCGCCGACCTCGGTCACCGCGTCGTCGCCTACGACCAGCGTGGCCACGGCCAGTCCGAGCGGGCCGCCGACGGGTTCCCCTGGGACGGGGTCGTCGCCGACCTCGTCGACGTGGTGACGGCACTCGGCCTCGAGTCGCCGGTCGTGGTCGGCCAGTCCTGGGGCGGCAACGTCGTGCTCCAGGCCGCCGCCGACGCTGCCGGGACGATCCGCGGTGCGATGACGGTGGACGGTGGGTTCTTCGACCTCCAGGCGCAGTTCGACGATGCCGATGCGGCCTGGGCCGCGCTGACCCCGCCACCGCTCGACGGCGTGACGTACGACGACGTCCGCCGCCACATGGCGGAGCGGTTCGACGGCTGGCCGCCGGCCGCCCTGCGGGGCCAGCTGGCCAACTTCACCCGCACCCGGGACGGGTCGGCGATGCCCGCCCTGCGTCGCGACGACCACGAACGGGTCGTGCGGTCGCTGTGGGAGCAGCGGCCGGTGCAGGTCGCCGAACGGGCGGCGGTCCCGGTGCTGCTCGGCCCGGTCCGGTCCGCGGACGCCGGGGACTCCGACCGTGCAACCGCGGTCGCTGCGGTCCGCGACGTGCTGCCACGGGGCCGGGTCCACTGGTTCGACGACGCCGACCACGACGTCCACGCACAGCGGCCCGACGAGGTCGTGGCCGTCCTGCGGGACGCCGTGGCCGACGCCTTCTGGCCCGGCTGAGGGGGGTCAGCCGGCAGTCGTGGTCAGGGCCTCGCTGGGATCCTCCCAGCCGGCGACCTCCTCGGCCGATGCCTCGTACTGCTCGTCGTCGCGACGACGACGCCACAGCCAGACACCGACCGCGACGAGCCCGATGCCGCCCGCGACGGTCAGGACGAGACGGCGCTGCTCCGGGTCGTCCCACACCTGCTCGGCGTCGTCACGCAGCTGGGTGAGCTGCGGGGTGACGCGCTCGTTGAAGCTGTCGGCCGCGTCCTGTGCCACCTGCTGGGCACGCGCCCCGTACTGCTCGGCGGCGCGGGTCGCCGACTCCGCGGCACGCGTCGCGTGGCGCTCCGCGTCCTCGAGGTGGGCGCGGGCGGCCTCGGCGAACTCGGCCGTCGAACGGCTGGCGCGATCAGCGAGTGCTGAGGTGGACATCTGCTGCCTTTCGTGATGGGCGTGCACCATGCGACGTGTCACGAGGCGGACGGACCACACGCGTACGCTCATGCCCGTTCGTCGAGGAGCAACGCGTGTCCGGCACCGTCGAGGCAGTCTGCACCGGCCAGGTGGAGGAGTTCGAGGTCCTCGGGGCGGAGCCCCCGCGCACGGCGACGACCGCGATCCGCAAGTCGCCGGTCGAGGGCACCGTGCACGTCGCCGTCGACGGGGTGGTGGGCGACCAGATCGCGAACACCGCGTCCCACGGTGGGACGTTGAGGACGGTCTACGCCTACGCGGCCGAGGACCGCGAGTTCTGGTCCCGGCAGCTGGGCCGCGAGCTGCCGCCGGGCTCGTTCGGTGAGAACCTCGCGCTGACCGGGGTCGACGTCACGGGGGCCAAGCCGGGGGAGCGGTGGCGCGTCGGCGACGCCCTGCTCGAGGTCACGACCATCCGGACCCCCTGCTACAAGCTGGCCTGGGCGCTGGACCGCCCGAGGATCGAGCGCGAGTTCCAGCGTGCCGCGCGTCCGGGGGCCTACCTCACGGTGGTCGAGGAGGGCGACGTCGCCGCGGGCGACGAGGTCCGCGTCGTGCGGACCCGCGACGACCACCAGGTGACGATGGGGCTGCTGGCCCACGCGTTCCACAACGACCGACGGCTGCGCGAGGAGGTGCTCGAGGACGTCGACCTGCTGCCGCCCGCCGTCGCCGAGCACGTCACCTCGATGCTGCGCGGCTAGCCGGACAGGGGCACCGGTAGCGTCCTCGGCACGCACCCGCGGAGCCCGCCCATGCCCATCATCGTCCTCGTCCGGCACGGCGTCACGGACGCCACGGGGTCCCGGCTGGGCGGTCACACGGACGCGTCGCTGAACGAGCGGGGCCGCGAGCAGGCAGGGCGGGTCGCGGACCACCTCGCCGAGCACGACATCGCGGCGGTCTACACCTCACCGATCGTCCGGACGCGCGAGACCGCAGCCATCGTTGCCAAGCCGCACGGCCTGTTCCCACGCACGCAGCGGGGGCTGATCGAGGTCGACTACGGCGACTGGACGGACCGGCCGCTCGCGGAGCTGCGCGACGAGCCGCTGTGGTCGACGATCCAGCGGGCGCCGTCGCGTGTGCGGTTCCCGGGCGGCGGGACGATCCGGGGCATGCAGGCCGCGGCGGTCGAGGGCATCGAGGCCATCGCCGACGCGCACGAGGACCGTGAGGTCGTGGTCGCGGTCAGCCACGCCGACGTGATCAAGGCGATCCTCGCCCACCACCTCGGCACGAACCTCGACAGCTTCCAGCGCATCGTGGTCGGCCCCGCGTCGATCAGCGTGCTCGCCCTCGCCGATGGCCGGCCCTCGGTCGTCCTGTCGGTCAACGGGTCCGGCCCGGTCGACCTGCCGTCCCCCCCGACGGACGCGGACGACGGCGACGACGATGACGGCGGGGACAGCGACGGCGGGGACGACGACGATGGATGAGCTGTCGTCCCCGTTCCACGTCACCGCTGGCTACCTCGGCCAGCCGGGCAGCCGCACGTTCTTCCTGCAGGCCCAGGACGATGCCGAGCTGCTGACCGTCGTCTGCGAGAAGGGCCAGGTCGACGGCCTCGGCGACCTGCTCGCCCGGGTGCTGGACGAGCTCGACGAGACGCCGGCGACCGACTGGGACCGTGACGCGATGGAGCTGCGCGAGCCGGTCGAGCCCGCGTGGCGCGTGGGCACCATCGGGGTCGGCGTCGACACCGACGCCGGCCGGATCGTGCTCGAGCTGAAGGAGTTCACGCCACCCGACCAGGACGAGGTCCCGGGCCTCGCCGAGGAGGTGCGGATGTGGCTGGACCGCGACATCGCCCGCCGGCTCGCGGCGCACTGCAAGGAGGTCGTGGGGGAGGGTCGGCCGACCTGCAAGTTCTGCGGCCGGCCGAAGGACCCGGCGCGGCTGCACATCTGCCCGCGCACGAACGGCCACGGCCGGCTGGCCGTCTGAATGCTCGCCGACGACGCCCTGCGCGATCGCCTCGCCTCGGCGGACGGCACGGTCGTGGGCCGCTTCGCCACGGCCTCGAACGCGACCCTGCTGCTCGCGCTGCACGACGAGGACGGTGCGGTCCCGCACGTCGACCCGGCAGCCGGGCTCGCCGGCGTCGACCCCGACCGCTTCGCGGTCTACAAGCCCCGGGCCGGTGAGGCCCCGTTGTGGGACTTCGAGGACGGCACCCTGTGGCGACGCGAGGTCGCGGCGTGCGTCGTGGACCGCGCGGTCGGGCTCGGGATGGTGCCGACGACGATCGTGCGTGACGACCTCGAGCACGGGATCGGCGCCGTCCAGGCCTTCGTGCCGCACGACCCCGGGGACCACTACTTCGCCCTGCGCGACACCGGCGAGCTGGTCGCGTCGCTGCGCCGGATGGTCGTCTTCGACCTCCTGCTCGACAATGCCGACCGCAAGGGCGGCCACCTGCTGGTCGACCGTCGCGGTGCCGAGCCCGTGCTCCGCCTGATCGACCACGGGGTCTGCTTCCACACCGAGCCGCACCTGCGGACCGTCGCGTGGGACTTCGCCGGGGAGGACGTCCGCGACCGTGAGCGCGCCCTCGGGGCCGACCTCGTCGCCCTGCTCGACGACGACGACGAGGCGGTCGCCCCGCTGCACGACCTGCTGTCGGCACGCGAGGTGGAGCGGCTCCACGAGCGCGCGACGATGGTCGCGCGGCTGCGGACCTTCCCCCACCCCCAGCACGACCGGCAGTACCCCTGGCCGCTGCTGTGAGGTGGTGACGTGGGGACCTATCGCGACCAGGGCATCGTGCTGCGGACGTGGAAGCTGGGGGAGACCGACCGGATCCTCTCGCTGCTGACCGCCGGGCACGGCAAGGTCCGTGCGGTGGCCAAGGGCGTCCGCCGACCGGGCAGCCGCTTCGGCGGCCGGCTCGAGCCGTACAGCTGCGTCGACCTCCAGCTGTACGAGGGGCGGTCGCTGGACGGTGTCAGCCAGGCCGAGCTCGTCGCGCCGCACGCGGCGGTGCGCGCCGACTTCGTGCGGTCGGCGTGTGCGGCGGTCATGGCCGAGGTGGTCGACAGCGTCGCCCAGGAGGGCCAGCGCGAGCCGCGGCTCTACCTCCTGCTGCAGTCCGCC
>CAYMGL010000018.1:0-18954 GCA_964389945.1 uncultured Actinomycetota bacterium | reverse complement strand
ACAGCGCCGGTTGCGCTTCCTTCCTCGGTCCCATCATCGCCAATCCTCCCACCCAGCGGAGGAATTGAATCAACACCACGGCCCTCGATCAAGTGCGGGTTTTTCAACGGAATACGCCCATTCTGTGGATCTGGCGCAATCGCTTCTAAGGGAGGGTTGTCGACATAATTTCCTGATGCACAATCGCGAACGTCAGAAATATTGATTCAATGCGCATGGCCCTCATGGCTGTGCTGGTGGGCCTCGGCGGCCTCGATCGTAACGCGCAGGGCGATGTCCCCGGCGGATGTCAGTAGAACAAACTCTGTCGTATCGCCTTCAAAGAACTCGGTTGAAAGCCCCGTCGCCCGTAGGGCCAGACCGTGCGGCTCCAGTTTGAGGGAGCGTCCCGGCTGGACCCGCATGAGCGGTAAATCCTGATAAAAGGCCGCGCCGCGCTCCAGCACAAAGCCGACGAGCGTGACCGTTTCGGCGGCAGGCATCCTCGCACCTTCGAGGTGCAAGGGGTCCTCGCCGGTATTCTCAAGCTCGAGGAAGATCAGCGCCTCGCGCCCATCGGTAGCGTTCATCCAGGGATGCACCACCTTGAGGCCGCTTGCCTCGAACGCATGTTCGGCTGCGTCCGCCCGATCCTCGTCTCCGTCTTGGGCGTGGTCTTCGCCGGCATGGGCCACGGTGGTTTCGGCATGTGCGTGGCCTTTTTCGTCGGCAGCAAAGGCCGGAGCCGCCAGCATGGCGGTTGCGGCGAGGGTCAAGAGGCGGGCGAGATGGAGTGAGCGGGTCATCGTATCGGTCTTTCTACATGAGATCAGGCGCGCAGCCCGTCGACGACGGGTTGGCGCAGCGTGGCGAGCGCGGGCAGAACGGACAGCACGCTGGTGAAGGCCAGGAACGCCGCGGCGAGGTGGATTTCCCCCCAGCCCAATGTCGCGTTCACAAGGATGTCGGTGCGCTCTGTCACCACGGACGATATCGCGGAGGTGGCCGCGACACCCAGCGCAATGCCCAGAGTGGTGCCTGCGATGAGAAGGCTGGCCGCATAGCTCCAGACCACAGACAGTATGAACCTCCGCGGGGCGCCAAGCGCGCGCAGCATCGCCACTTGCCGCCGAAATAGCCGTGTCAGGATGAAGAGGCCCAGAAGAACGGAGGCGGCCACCAGCACCTGCGTGACCACTGACATGATCGACATGACGTGCCGAACATCGCCCATCACCCGGTAAAGATTGGCCAGTACCGTGCCGGGGAAGAAGGCCATGGTTTTATTTGCACGGGTGAATTCCGAGCGCAGCGCGTAGTTGGCCCAAAGCGCCTCGGCCCGCACGATGATCGAGGGCGTGCCCGGAAAATATGCGGCATCGAAGGGTGGGCCCAGCTGGTCGCCCGCGTCGGGGGCGTGACCATTGGCGAGGCCATGCACCTGCCAAACGGCCTCAACGGGGACGAGGATCGCGCGGTCCCATGGCGTACCGGTCCGTGGCAAGGTGCCCACCACGGTGAATTCATACGCCGCGTGCGCATCCCCAACGACCTCGTCCTCCGACCCGTGTGCGGGGGAAAAGGTCTGGCCCATGAACACCGGCGCGGCGGCGCCCGCGATGGCCTCGAACGGGGTCTGCCAGGCGCGCCCCTCGATCCGGTCATCCGAGAGATGACGGGCGAACTCCGCAGTCGTGCCGATCACCGGGGCGCCTGCGTAGCTGTCGCCGAAGGCCAGGGGGGCGGCCAGGTCCACGTCGGGATGCGTCGCGACCGAGTTGTAGATGTCACCATCCAGAAGCGGCACATCGTAGGGCTGCAGGAAAACGGTGGCCAGCATCATCGTCATCTCGGAGCCGGGGGCCGAAACGATCAGATCAAACTTGTCCGCCGCTGCCGCCGTACCCTGGCGCAACCCACGCTCCTGCGCGATCAGCCCGATCCCCATGCCGACGGATATGGCGATCAGCGCGGCGAACATCGCGTTGGCCCAGCGAAACCGCCAAAGGATCGCGCGCACGAGCGGCCAGGGGGCGAAGCCGCGCAGCAGCCAGAGGCCAAGCATCGCCACGGGGGCCAGCAGCACCAGAAGCAGGGCGATGTCCTGCGCGAGGATCGGCAGACCGTCCCAGAGATCACGCAGCATCGGGCACCTCCTGCCGCAGACGGCCATCTTCGATCCAGAGCACGCGGTCCATCCGCTCCAGCAGATGCGGATCGTGACTGACCGCAATCAGGGTCCGGCCCCGCGTGCGGGTGAGTGTCACGAGGTCGTCGACCAGGGCGTCCGCGGCCTCACGATGCAGGCTGGCCGTGGGCTCGTCCGCCAGCAGGATCGGCGCTTCAGCGGCCAGGGCGCGGGCCACGCCCACGCGCTGACGTTCACCCCCCGAAAAGCTGGCCACGGGACGGGATCCCGGGGTGAGGCCCAGATGGCGCAAATTCTCCTGCACGGCCTTGCGAATACCGGCGCGGCGGGCGCGCGGCACGAACATCGCGGGCAGCGCGGCATTGCTTGTGCTGCCAAGCTCTTCAAACAGCAGGAAATCCTGAAAGATGATGCCGATATGTGCGGCGCGATAGGCGGTCCGCGCCTCATCTGGCAGAGTGGTGAGGTCGGTCTCGCCCCATTTCACGGTCCCGCGCGCGGGCAGCAATCCGGCCAAGGCATGCAGCAGCGTGGACTTCCCCGCGCCCGACGGGCCGCGCACGCCGATCAGGCTGCCCGGCTCCGCATCGAGCGCGTCCACCGTCAGCAAATCGCGTCCCTTAGCTCCGGCGACCCGCAGACCGCGTATCGACAGGTGCAATCCCATCAGCCGTAGGTCGCGTCCGCGAGCCGCACCAGCGACAGGAAACCCGTTTCGGGGTCGCGATAGGCGCCCGTCTCAAGCCGCCCGCGCACCTCGATCTTGCGGTTGAAGGGGATCACGTCGATCACCCGCTTGGAATAGACCGCAACGATGTTGAGCGGCCATTCCGTCTCGGTCTCGCAGAACGGGCAGACCGCCATGGGCAGGGCCGTCAGGACGAAGAAGGTCGAGTCGGCCTTCAGGGGCGGAGCCATGTAGCCTTCGAAGGTCACTCGGTCGCCGACATTGGCCTCGGCCCAATCGCTGAGATTGCGGCCCCCCGCATAGAGCTCGCGGATCTTGGCGGCCTCCTGGGCGTCGGCGCGTCCGGGCAGGGCGTAAAGGGCGGCGAGGGCAATCCCGGAGGTCAGCACGGTACGGCGGTTCATGGCAGGCTCCTTTCTCAAGGGAGGTGCCCGGCGGTCACGCGACATCCGGGCACCCGTGTTTGCGGTGCCGAGCCCGGACGACGACTCTGCCGGGCTCGGCAGTTTGTGCAGCCTTATTCGGCCGTGGCGGCGTGGTGGATGATGTGGAAGATCACGTTCTGCTCGATCGTACCGTCGAAGAGATGCGCGAACGGACCCTTGGCGTAGACGGCCACATCCTCACCCGAATGCGTCTCGGAGGATTTGGGCACAAGCGCCTGCTGCGGATAGTCGAGATCGGTCGCTTCTTCTTCGGTCACGTTCGGACGGGTGCCGAAATAAGACCCGTCCGGCTGTTCGATCAGCACGGAGCCCGCACCGTTCAAGTAGCCTGCCACGGTGAAGGGCTTGTTGTCTGCGGCCAGTTCCGGCTCGCCGGTATGGGCCACGCCGGCCCCGTCAATGCCCATGCAAAGGCCGAGGATGTTCGAGCCGCGCCCGCAATAGCCGTTGAAGGCCAGCGCGTGTTCGTGATCGGCGGTAACGACGATCAGAGTGTTGGCATCGTCGGTCATCTCGTCGGCCATGGCGACCGCATCGGCGAAAGCCTTCTGGTCGCGCACGACCCGCGCGAGGTTGCCGTCATGGTTGGCGTGATCGACGCGACCGGCCTCAACCTGCAGGAAGAAGCCGTTTTCGCCCGATTTGGCCTGAAGCGCGCTGATCGCCGCGCCGGTCATCTCGGCCAGGCTCGGCTCATCCGCGCGGTCGGCCTCGTACATCATGTGGCTGCTCTCGAAGAGGCCGAGGATCGGCGTGCCGTCCATCGGCGCGGCCTCGAAACTGGCCTGGTCCATCGCGAAATACGCGCCAAGGCCTTCGGCCCGCTCGATCAGGTTCACGCCGTCTTCCCGGCGGCCGCCCTCATCGGCATGGAAGTTGCGCATGCCGCCGCCCATGGCGACGTCGATGATGCCCGCTTCCATCGCGTCGATCAGCTGTGTCGCGATGTCCGTCTGCTCGGTGCAGCCCTCGGGCACCATGGCCTCGAAGTTGCGATCCACGGTCTTGGCATAGGCCGAGGCGGGCGTCGCATGGGTGATGCGTGCGGTGGAGACGATGCCGGTCTCCTTGCCCATATCGGTCATGATCTCGTTCAGCGAGGCAACGGTATTGCCCGGAAGCGTCGAACAATCGCCACGCACGACATTCTCGTTCACGCCGATGATGCCCGCCTTGGTCTTGATGCCCGACATCATCGCCGTGCCGGTGCCCGCGGAATCGGGGGTCTGCGCGTTGACGTTATAGGTCTTGACCAATGCGAGGTTCGGGAAGTCCTCGTGCGGCTGGATGTATTCGTCCCCGAAACCGCCCGCCTGCTGGCCCGCGAAAAGCCGCGAGGCGTAGTTCGTGCCGACGCCGTTGCCGTCCGAGATCAGCAGGATCACGTTCAGTGCGGTATTGGTGTTCACTTCCTTGGCCAGCTCGGCGGCAAGCCGCTCTTGCGCGGCTGTGAACCATGCATTGTCCGCCTGGGCGAGGTCCTGGGCCTGGGCCGCCGCAGCGGCGCTCAGGGCGATTGCAGAAATCGCGAGCGTGTTCTTCATCTCTTGGCTCCATGTGAGAGATCACGGCCAAGGCGCTAAGCGGGGTTTTTGACAGACAGGTAAACGGCAGGTGAAAGTTCGGTGACGGCGGCGGTGGCTGCCGATAAGTCAGCCTTAGCTGCGAGCATGTAGAATTGCGGTGCAGTTCGAATATTCGGTTAATGACTGTTCGCCGGACCTGAGCGTACAATGTATCGAGCTCCCAGACGTCCCGTCTTGACGATCCGACAGTGTCACGCCTTTGATAAATGCGGCCTCGGCAATCGCGCCGCACGAGACGTCGACGGTTTCCGCACTGGCATCTTCCTGCACGACCTCGAGCGCTGCCTTGTCGAAATCGCGCATGACTTCGCGAATCCGGGCCATCTCGAGGTCGTCTATCACCAGGTGCGTTGACTCGTCAGCGGCCTCGCCCAAATTGAAGGCGCCGCCGAAGTCGATGCAGAATTCTTAGGCTTCTACAGAGCCCTCTTCCATAAACTCGTCCTCGGTTCCGAAATATCTACCACATTGATTGGGCCTTGCTCGGTTCCGTATCTTCCGGCTGGGCAGATCGGCAACAATGAGGCCAGGGTCGCAATAGGTGTTATTGTCTTTGGAGACCAAGGAGGAGTTTTCGACGGTCACTCCACCAGCCTTTTCTTCGAGCACGTTTATCTCATCCGCGTCGACATCGGTAAAGACGCAGCGATGCGCGAAAAACGTTAGCGACCCTTCGACTCGCTCGTGGACGTGTAGCCCGTTTGAACTGTACTTGCCTTTTCTGGGATCCTCGAGGCGCTCTTCACTCAGATGCATCAAGCTCAGGGCGCGGAGCCGTCGTTCCCATCGCCCGCAACACCGCAGCAAGCATCCTCGAGCGAGGAATCAGACATGTGAACTCGGTAATTGGCCAGGCTTGCCGCTATGACATCTTGCAGCACGAGTGAGACACGACCGTTTTTGGTATTCGCGTTCATCAAAGAAGATACCCTTTCCCGCTCTGCCATCCGTATCGCGCGGCTTTCGATGAAAAAGCCGCTCGGGCCTGCGTAATGCAGCGCGCTCAGTGTGAAGTCTGGGTCGATTGCTTCTTTGAAAAGCTTGACCTCAGCCTCTGTCGCAACGGCGTCTCCGTTGCCGAAAATCGCAAGCGGTGCCATGCCAGAATAATCGAGCCTCTCTTCGATGGAGATCTCGCCCGCAGATATGGCAAAGATATGTGCAAGCGCGTCCATAGCCGAAGCTTTTACGAACGCGGCACGCAGGGAGACCTTATTGTGGTCGGCTGGTATTGCCGCGGGCATAAATGGAAAGGAGCGTCTGAAGCAGGCCAAGCTTTCGGACGTGGATCTGGGAAGGGCGAAAGAGTTCTGCGCCCATCTCGCCTCGCAGGATCCAGGGCGGAGGGTGCTCCTCCGCCCTGGCGACGTCTAAAGATTGTGTTAGCCGCTCATCTCGCCGGTACCGCAGCCCATTCCGGCTGCTTCCTCAAGATAGCTGCCGTCGACGAAGCTGCTGGCGTCGAGCTGCGTTTCAAGTTCGCCACCATCATAGAGCAGGTCGGCCAGCTTCTGGTAGCCCGAAGGATCGAGCAGTTCGGCCGGACTCGTCGGAAACATGTTGATGTCCATGGCCACGTCATAAAACTTCGAGACAGCTTCCTCGTTTGCGCCGCGGACGTTGTCCATGGTGTACGCGACGAAGTCTTCCTTGCTCGAATTGATCCAGTGGTTGACCTCGAGGTTGGCGCAGGCAATGGCCGTGGCCAAGTCGCCATTCGCCTCGATGTATTCCCGCTCGGCGAAGACGGCGCGTGAGGACAGGCCCGGCACGATGTCCGCGACGTATCCCAGCAGCTGGGCGTTGGCCCCCTGAGCCTCGAGCGCAAGCCAGTTGTCGATGTAGACCACCGTTGCCTGGACCTGCCCTGCCATGATGGCTGCGGCGCGCTCGCTGCTGCCGCCGACAGGAACGATCGCGACGTCTTCCTCGGGCGTCAGACCGTTTTCCTTCAGGATGTAGCGAAACAGCATTCCGTTGAAGCCGCCGGGCCCGGACGTGCCGATGGCCTGACCGTCGAGATCGGCGATCTCGTCCACACCCGGGGTGGAGACGATGGCGTAATGCATCGTCGAAATCGGCGCGCCGATGGCGACAACGTCGACGCCACGCGCCTGGCCGATCAGGATTTCGTCCGAGCTGCGCGACGCGACATCGACCCGGTCGGCAATGATGGCCTCAAGCCCCGAAATGGTCGGAAGCTCGACGCGGGTGACGTCAGCCCCCCATTCACCGAGCATCTCGATCATCCGCAACGTGCCAATATTGAGCACCTGCGCCTGGGCGGTTCCGATGGTGACCTCGGTCCCCGACAGATCGAAGTCCTGAGCCGCAGCCCCTGCCCCGGTCATTGCAGTCAGCGCGACACCTCCGGCGAGTGTCCTGAACTTTGCCTTCATGGTCATGGTAGTCTCCTCCACGTTTTGCGTTGGGCCCGCATGCACGGCAAACGGGCATCTTTGCGTCCGGGTTGAAGTTGACCGCCGTCGTCGCCCGGAACGTTCTTGAATACGGCGAGGAAGGGCCTGATCAGGCGCCCTTCCAATTCTGGAACCGGCGCTCGAGCATATCGAGCGCAGTGACAATGATCGTGCCTGCGAGGGCGATCACAACCACAGCGCATAGCATCTTGGCCGGCAACAATTCAGACGAACCCTGCGTGATAACACCGCCCAATCCGACGATCTGCAGGAACATCTCACCGATGATGACGCCGACGATCGCGCGCTCGGCGCCGATGCGCAGGCCGGCCAGAACAAACGGGATCGCACCGGGGACGAGCACATGACGCGCCATTTGAAACCGGCTGACCCGGAACGACCGGGCAACTTCGACAAGATCGGGCCGCGCGTGACGCACGCCCTGAGCGGTATTGGCGCTGATCGCGATCGCCGACCAGAAGAACACGAGGAAGAGCCGCGCCTCGAAGCCGATGCCGAACCAGACCACGATCAATGGCACGATCACCACACGCGGCGTCGCGAATATGGCGTAGAGGTAGGGTTGCAGGATGTCGCCGAAGCGTTCGAACGCGCCCATGATGATGCCGAACGGAACGCCCACGACAACGGCCATGCCGTATCCAAGGAACAGCGCACGCATCGTCACCTTGGCAGCGTCGATCAGAACCCCTGATTGATAGAGCTCGACGAATTGCGCAGCCACGACGCTTGGCGGCGCAAACAGCAACGGATCGATGCTTCGACCGACCAATTCCCAGCCACCGAAGACGATGAGCAGGCTGAGAAGCGGGAGATACAGGCTGGGTTTTGTAAGTTTTGCAAGCATGTCGTTCCTCCCTCAGGTCCAGTGCAGACGACGTTCGATCCGGCCGATCACCGACACGATGCCGATCCCCAGAAGCGAAAGTGGCAGGATCGACGCGAAGACGTAGTCGGTCTGGAACATGGAGCCGTAAGACTTGATCAACCCGCCAATGCCACCAAGGCGAAGATAGGTTTCGGCCACCGCCATGCCGACGACGCCGCGGCCCGCGGCCAATCGCAGGCCGGCCAGCAAAACCGGCAAAGCCGCCCGCACGCGCACCCGATACAGGAGTTGCAATTCCCCCTTCACACCGAAGGATCGCGCCACGTCGACGAGATCCTTGGGGTCATCGCGCAGACCGGAGGCGACCGAGAACATGATCGGGACCACCGCTGCCAGAACCACGACGATGACGCGGCCTGGAAATCCGAACCCGAACCAGACCAGGACCAGCGGGACCAGGGCAATTGTCGGCGTTGCGAACAACGCGCTGAAATAGGGGTTCAGCATCCAGTAGGCTGTGCGCGAGCGCGCTACGAGCGCGCCCAGAATGAAGCCGAGTATCGTCGAAACGATCAGCCCGACGATCAGCAACCAGATGCTTTCCGCAAGCGCCGCGATCAGCTCTCCGCTGATGATCAGATCCCACAGCGCCGCCAGGATCTGACTGATCGACGGAAGCATCAGCTTGTTGTCGAGAATGCGCGCGCAGATTTCCCAGACCGACAGGAAAACGGCAACGCCCACGATCTGGTCCCGGCGAACAGCGCTCTTGCTGCGTTTCCTCACGACGCTTCCTCCTCTCGTTGCTGAACGAGATCGTTGCGCAGTTGGTGCCAGATATGACTGCGCACCTTGGCGAAATTCTCGTGACCGCGAACGTCGTACTCGAAGCGCGGATGCGGCAGCTTGACGTCGATCAGTTCACGCACCCGCCCCGGGCCGCGCGACATCAGAAGCACCCGGTCTGCCAGCAACACGGCCTCGTCGAGATCGTGCGTGATGAAGATGACGGTCTTTCGCTCTTCCTCCCAAATCCGGAGAAGCTCCTCCTGCATCAACTCGCGCGTCTGCGCGTCGATGGCGCCGAACGGCTCGTCCATCAGCAGTATGTCCGCCCCCGTCGACAGCGCGCGCGCCAGCCCCACACGTTGCTGCATGCCCCCCGACAGCTGATGCGGATAGGCATCGACAAACTTTTCGAGGCCCACGCGGCGAATGTGCCTCATCGCCGTCTTCCGCGCCTCTTCAGCGGGAAACTTGCGAACCATCAGCGGAAACATCACGTTGTCGATGACCGTTTTCCAGGGAAACAGACCGAAGGTCTGGAAAACCATCGCACGCCGAATTCCCGGTTCTGTGACGGGTTCTCCCTCCACGAGGACCTCGCCCTCATCGTGCTGTTCGAGGGAGGCCATGATCCGCAGCAATGTGGTTTTTCCGCATCCGGAAGGCCCGATGATTGTCAGGAACTCCCCCTTGCGAATTGTCAGGTCGATGCCGTCGAGCGCCAGGACCGTATCGGCCTTCGGATCCTCGGAGAGGCGGAATGTCTTTCGGACACCCCTCAGTTCGATCGCAGGTGACCCGAGATTCGTATCCTTCACGTCATTCTCCTCCTTGGCTGCGTGATCCTTGCATCCGGCGCATCCTCCCGCGCGAGCGGCCGCAGACAGAACGCGACCCTCCTCCCATCCCGCGCTTGACGCGCCGTACCGATTGTTGTCTCTGACCCGAAACTCCGCCACTACACTGTCCGGCCCGGCCGAACTCGAGAGCGCTTCGATGAAAATCTCCTTTGCCACCTGGAATCATGACCGCACCATGCCGATCCATGACGGTCGCGTGACGGTGCCGGGCGTTACTCTGGAGAGCCATATTCACCCGACCTCCAAGCTGTTCCCGCTTGCCGTGCAGGAAGCGCATTTCGACGTGACCGAATTGTCGGTGTCGAGTTACTTGCTTCAAGTCGCGCGCGGTGGTTCGGATTACACTGCGGTGCCGGCCTTCATCAGCCGCGCGTTCCGTCATTCCGGCTTCTATGCCCGCCGCGGCTCCGGCATCGAGAGCTGCGCGGATTTTGCCGACCGACGGGTGGGTGTTCCGGAATACCAGATGACTGCGGCGGTCTGGATGCGGGGAATTCTCAAGGACGAGTATGGGGTGGATTGCGAAAGCATCCACTGGCGCACCGGCGCGCTCGATGCGGGCGTCCGGACCGAGCGCTTGCCGCTCGCGCTTCCCGAAGGAATGATCGTCGAACCTGTCCAGGAGGGTCAGACCCTTCAAGAGCTTTTGCTCGCAGGCGAAATCGACGCAATGCTGGCGCCAAAGCCTCCGCAGGCTTTTCTGGACGGCAATCCCGACATCGTGCGCGTCATACCGGACTTCGAGGCTGCCGAAATAGAATATCATGCCCGGACGGGGTTCTTCCCGATCATGCATCTTCTGGCCGTTCGCAAGACCCTGGTTGATGCGGACCCCACCCTGCCGCGCAAGCTTTACGACGCCAGCGTCGCGGCGCGTGACATCGCGATAAAGGAGTTGCGTGCGATCTGGCTGGGCAATTCCAACCGGCTGAGCCTGCCTTGGCTGAACGCCAGCATGGAGCGTACATTGGCAAGCTTCGGTCCGGATTACTGGCGATACGGCTTTACCGCCAATCGGGAAGAATTGGCCGCAATCTGCCGCTATTCGGTACAGCAACATCTCGCGCCGCGGCTTGTGGCGCCGGAAGACCTGTTCGACCCGTCGGTTCTGGATACCTGACCCGCTCATCAGGGCAAACATGCGGAATGTGTCGCGCGTCCTGATGCGCGTGGAGGCATGGCGCTGATGCAGCCGACCGGTCACTGTTCCCCGAACAATCTTGTCGAAACCGATCGGAGATGCGTTCGCATCGCCTGATACGCGGCTTCAGGATCATGCGCGACGATCGCCCGGGCGATGGCGGCATGTTCCGCAAAACTGGTGTGATTGGCGGAAGGCTTCGGAGTGTTTCGCTCGACCGCGCCCCAGGCAACTTCACGCTGAACGCGATTGAGATTGTCGTAGATCGCAACAAGCAGAAGGTTGTCGGTCGCCTCCGCGACTGCGCGATGAAAGCTGTCGTCCTGCCGTTCGTATTCGGCCCAGCTTGCCGCAGCAGCGGCCCGTTCGATCGCACCATCAATCTTTGCCAGCGCCTCGCCCGAGGCATTTATTGCCGCCTCCCGGGCAATCGCGGGCTCGATGCTGAGGCGCGCCCGCATCATCCGCATCGGCGTCATCTGATGCGCGATATCCGAAAAGATGTCACCCTCTCCGCGATCGCTCCGCGCGACGAAGGTGCCCTTGCCGACATGCCGCCAGATCACACCGTCCCGCTCAAGCTGATCGAGCGCCCGGCGCAGGGCGGCCCGCCCCACATCCAGCATGTCTATCAACCGGCGCTCCGGGGGCAGCCGATCACCAGGGCCGTATTGACCGTCGGCGATAAGCGCCCGAAGACGTTCTGCAGCTTCATCTCGAACCGGCTGGTCGACGCGGGTCAGCATAAACAATCATCCCTTATGAACCGGGCACAACCGTGCGATCAGATCATTTCTACCAGATATTTCCTGAGAGTCACCCAAAAACCGATTGATCCAGATTGATCTTTCGATTTCCGTTAGCTAAGCAAAAAGTGCACAGTTCAAAGAGAGGGCCCCATGACAAACCACGTTATTCAGGCGCCGCCGGTGCCGGAAGTCCCGGTCGATGGCGAATCCGGCGCATTTCCTGTTCGTCGCGTTTACTGCATCGGTCGCAACTATGCCGCGCACGCAGTCGAGATGGGCCACGATCCAGACCGAGAGCCGCCCTTCTTCTTTCAGAAGAACCCCAACAACCTCGATCCGTCAGGCGAATTCCCCTATCCGCCGCACAGTTCCGACGTCCATCACGAGGCCGAACTGGCCGTGTACCTGGCCTCCGGCGGGACGAATATCGCCATCGATGACGCGCTGAACCACGTCTATGGCTATGGCCTGTCGCTGGACATGACGCGCCGTGATCTGCAGGGCGAAATGAAGAAGATGGGCCGCCCCTGGGAAATCGGAAAAGCGTTCGAACGCTCCGCCCCGGTCGGCCCGGTGCATCCGGTTTCGAAAGTCGGCCACCCCGCCGAGGGTCAGCTCACGCTCAAGGTGAACGGTGAGGTCAAACAGGAAGGCGACCTGAACCAGATGATCTGGAAGGTGCCCGAGATGATCTCCTATCTGTCAGAATACTTCGAGCTGGCTCCCGGGGATGTCATTCTGTCCGGCACGCCTGCCGGCGTCGGACCGGTGCAGAAGGGCGACAAGATGGAGCTCAGCATCGACGGTCTCGGAACCCTGACCGTCGCGGTCGTCTGAGGCGGAGCGCGTCCGTTTGGATGCCATGGCGGACCAGCCCGCAATTGCCGTGATCGGCGCCGGTCTGGCGGGCCTTACATGTGCCCGCCGACTGGCCGAGGTCGGCTGCGCCGTGGACATCTTCGAAAAGAGCCGGGGGATCGGCGGGCGCATAGCGACCCGCCGACGCGGCGGTTTGCATGTCGATCACGGCACGCCTTTCCTGCGCCCGGAAACGGCAGAGGGCCAAGCTCTGCTTGCGATAGCACCGTCCGCGCCCTGGCCGGAAGCGGCGCTTCCAGGCGCGCACGAGGCGCATGTCTTCATTCCCGGCATGAAGGATCTGCTCCGGCCGCTTTCCGAGGGACTCTCGATCAGGTTTTCTTCCGAGATAACGGCGCTGACCCGAACAGCGGACGGATGTCGCCTGACCGACAAGCAAGGGCTGACCCGGAAATATGACCGCGTCGTCCTGACCATGCCCGCCCCGCAGGTCCTGCGGCTCGGAGACGGGCTTGGCGATGAATTGCGCGACGAACTGGCACAAGTCGAATTCGCGCCGTGCTACGCGCTTCTCCTTGCCTTCGATCAACGGCCTGATTGGTCAGTATTTCAGTACCGGCCCGACGCGACGTTCGACTTGGTGCTGCGCGATAGTGCAAAACCGGGGCGTCCCGCAGACGGGGAGTACTGGTTGGCGCATGCGTCGGAGGAGTGGTCGCGCCGCAATCTGGAACTGACGAGTGACGCGGCCGCGCAAGCTTTGCTGACTGCGCTGAAGGGTTTGATGGGCGCGCTGCCGAAGGTAAACGTCGCGCATGCACATCGCTGGCGTTTCGCGCGGACGACGCGGCCGTTGGGACGCGGCTTTGCCGAGACACCGGACGGACGCGTCCTGGTCGGTGGCGATTGGGCTTTTGGCCGCAACGCCGAGGACGCAATGCAGAGCGGCAAGGCTATGGCGGAACGCGTCCTCGCGCAGCTGAATTCGCGCTGAGACTTTCGGGACGGCCTGGAAGGCGATCGCCGACTTGCCTGCCCTGCCAGAACTTCGGTCCCGGCAGGGCATTTGCGTCAACCTCGGGCGCCTGCGTAATAGTCGATGCGTGCCTCCAGCCGACCGATGAGATCGGCCAGCGTCAGTGCAAAGGCGAACAGGATCAGGATGAGCGCCCAGAAATGCGCCATCAGGAAGTTCTGAGAGTAGAGCGAGAACAAGGCTCCCACGCCAATGATCGACACGAGGAGCTGCCCGATCACGACGCCCTTCACGCCACGGATGACGCCAAGGCGAATTCCGGCCAGGATCTCCGGCATGGCCGACAGAAGGATGATGCGAAAGCGATGCCAGCGCGATGCACCGAAAGCGTGAGACATCTCCATAAGCGACGGTGACACGTGCAGAACGCCGGCGCGCGTGTCGAGCGCGATGATCCACACGGCGAACATGAACACGGTTACGACAACCGTGGGCATGCCCATGCCGAACAGGATCATGATGACCGGCACGAGCGCAGAGAGCGGCGCCGACAGGAAGATGTTGACCCACATGTTCAGAAGCTGATCCGCCGGCTTCACCAAACCCATCAGCATGCCAAGTGCGATCCCCAGCACGATGGCGAGCGCGAGCCCGGCAAGGTAGCTGAGCACGGTGATCTGCGCGGCGGCGGCGAAACTGGGCGTAAGCACCACGTCCCCCAGCGCCATGATCACCTCGGAGAGAGGTGGAAACAGCAGCAAGAGTTCGAATTGGCCGATCACCTCCCATGCGACCGCCCAGAAGATCAGCGCGGCGGCCTTGGGGATGCGAAATCCATACAGTTCCATCGGTTACTCCACATAGGCGCGCAGGCTGGCCCAGATTTCGTCGATCAGGTCCAGATATTCGGAATTGCGCCGGATCAGGTCCGGATCGCCGCTACGGTCGATCTCAGGCGTGACGATGCGATTCAGGCGGCCCGGGCGCGGCGACAGCATGACGATGCGATCCGACAGGTAAACCGCCTCTTCGATCGAGTGGGTGACCAGGATGAAGGTCTTCTTCTCGATCTCGCGCAGGCGCAGCAGGTCCTCCTGGAACTTGCGCCGGGTTTGTTCGTCCACCGCTGAAAAGGGCTCGTCCATAAGCAGGACGTCTGCGTCGACGGCCAGCGCGCGGGCCAGCCCGACACGTTGGCGCATACCGCCCGAGAGCTCGTGAGGATACTTCTCCTCGAAACCCGATAGCCCCACCTCGTTGATGTAGTGACGCGCACGTTCTTCGCGCTCACGAACGCCCATGCCCTGCATCTCAAGACCGAAGGCGGCGTTCCGCAGCACGCTGGCCCATGGCATCAAAGCGAAATCCTGGAATACAAAAGCCCGCTCCGGTCCCGGCGCCGTGACAACCTGCCCGTTTACCCGTACCTCTCCAGACGAGGCCTCCAGCAGGCCGGAGATAATCTTCAGCAAGGTCGTCTTGCCGCAGCCTGACGGCCCAAGAAGACTTGTCAGCTCGCCGCGTTTGAAATCAAGATTGATCCCCTCGAGCGCAACGACGCTTTCTCCATAGATCTTGTGGATGTCGCGCACCTCGATGATTGCATCGGTCTGCGACCCAGTCTGCTGCGCAGGCTCTATCGACGAATTCATTTGGTTCATGGGCATCAGACCCCTCTCTTTTCTGGCCGGAACAGCCGTGTCTCCAGCCGGTACAGTAGCGAGACGGTGATCACCGCGAACGCGACAATGGAAACGATAACGGCATACATTTCGGGAAACTTGGCGATTGACCGGTTGAAGGTAATCAGATCGCCGATGCCGGTCGGCGTGATCAGAAGCTCTGCCAGCACGACACCGGAGAACCCTTCAGCGACCCCGAGCCGGATACCTGCAAACATCATCGGACTGGCCGCCGGCAGGATGATCTGGCGGATCTGCTGCGTCCGTGTGGCCTGGAAGGATCTGCTCATATCCACGAGCGATCCGGGCACGTTCCGAACGGCCTTGTAACTGTTGATGGCAATCACCGGCATGGCCAACATGCACACCGCCAGCACCTTGGACGTGAGGCCAATGCCGTAGACGAAGGTGATGAGCGGAATGAGCGCCGCCATCGGCGCTGCCTGCATGGTTATGAAAACCGGCAGCGTGATCCATTCGACATCGCGCCGAAGACCCATCGAGACACCCGCCGACACGCCGATGCCCAATGATATTACCAGCCCGATGACCAGAGGCTCGAGCGTGCGCAGATAGGCGGCGCCGAGTGAGCCGTCGATCGTGAGCCGCCACAAGGCCGCCATGGTTTCGAAGAAGGACGGAAACGCCCAGTTGAAATTGCTGCGGCCCGCGATCTCCCACGCGGCACAGAAAAGCGCCAGCGAGGCCAGCCGCCATAAAAGCGGAGTGCCGCCAAGCGCTTGCAGCGCTCGGCTGGTCGGACCTGCGATGGCCTGCGTATCGGTTGTGGCAGCTGTCATTGACGTGTGCTCTCCTCACCTTCCGACAGCACATACACCCGCCCCACCTTTGAAGCGGGGCGGGCGATTGTGCATCTTATTGCGCGGCCTTCGCCGCCTCGAGAACTGTGAAATCCCAGAACGATGCGGGATCGACGGCCTCGGGATCGACCTGACCCGCAGCAGCAAGGAAGGCAATGTCGTCAGTCGCATCCTGCGGCTCACCGCCGTCGAGGGGATAAACACCACCTTCGACGGCCTGGGTGTAGTAGGCCGCAGCCTCGGCGGCGACGTCATCCGGCAGGTCGGGAAGCAGGCCGTACTGCTCGCGCAGCTCGCTCACTACACCGGGGTTCTCATCGATCTCACGCCACGTCCGCAGCAGCTCTTCGACGAAGACCTGCATGTCGGCCGCACGATTTTCCAAAACGTCGGCCCGTGCATAAAGGGCCTCATCCGTGGCGTTGACGCCGTCCAGCGGCAAGCGCATGAACTTGTCGCCGCCACGCTCTTGCAGCAGGCGGAAATTCGCGGAATCGACGATCGAGGCATTGATGGTGCCCTGAAGCATCGCACCTGCGCGTACCTCGGAGCCCGGTACGTATGACATGTTGGAATATTCTATCCCATGCACGGATTCCATCAGTCGCATCAGCGCTTCGGTCCCGGACCCGCGAGAGTGGACGGTGACTTCCTCTCCGTCGAGATCGGACCAGCCGGAGTAGACCTCCGAATTGACAACCGGGAAGAAGAGCAGGGTCGACATCCGGTAGAACATCCGGATCGGCGCCTGCGAGTTGGCCATGAATGCGTAGGGCGCACCAACCCCGATGTCAGCCTCGCCCGAAAGAACGGCCTGAACGGCCACATCCTCGGAATTGAAGAAATCGAGCTGCATCGGGACGCCACGCTCTTCCGCGCGCTCCATCGCGATCAGCAAGTTCAGACTCTCGACGCTGGCAATGTCTCCCATTGCGACCCGAAGCGGGTCGTCTTGTGCGGCGGCGCTGGTGACGGTCAGTGCAAGCGCCATCGCTGCGCCGCCCGCTTTCAGGACGGTTCTTCTGATGATGGACATGGTTCTCCTCCCTTTTGAAACCTTCATTTCCGGCGCACCTCCTCCGATGCGCGTCGTCTTCGCTCGATTGGTTCACGCCCCCGTTGAACACCGTTGATCCGCGGGCTTGATTGAAACCCTTATCGAAGCGCGCTCTCGAGATAGTGAGGATATCCAACCTCCCCGCTGGATATTCACATATAAATCAATATTTTACAGCATCCCCCGACACGCTTCTCGATTACTGTGCAGTGCGTTTTTGGGTTTCTTCGCTTTCACCAAACGGCCCTCACCGCGTCCAATTTTACTGGTCGCAAGCTCAACGATAAGATCAATGCAGCCCAAACAGCAAGAAATTTTTACGTAATTTGGATTGATTTGAATTGATCAGACCTAACACAGAGGGCGACCACTGCGGTTGATGCTCTCAAAGCGTACGATCGCTGCGTTGCCGTAGGATTTGTTGAAAGATGGACAGGCTTTCCGCCCAAAAAGAAGTAAACCCCATCATTTCAGTTGAAGCATACTTTGCGCACGCTTCGTTTGTTCGTCCGCACATGAACCAACTTCGAAAAAATCGCGCGCTACCCCGGTTTACAGACCTGCCGTAGGGTCAGGTCAGGACAAGATAGTCACCTCGCAATCATAAGATAGACGAAAATTTGGTGTTCGCTCGACCGCTTGTCCGTTCAGAGCGCCGTCGTCTGTGTGAGACGACGCTCTGAACGGAACGCGCATCGCGAAACCACGCGAATGAGAAGAATATCCTGCGACAGGGTTTCTGGCCCCAGTCATACGAAATCCGCCGCCCTCGACCGGGGCGTCCAAGGTGCACTTTAAGCTGAAAAACACCGCCACGAAAGGAGGTCACGCGGTCTTGTAGCCCGGGCAATCCCGTCCGGAGCAAAGAAAAGGAACTCGACATGTTCGATTTTCAAAGACAGCCCTCAAGGCTGCATACCTTCCTCGCCGAGCAAGTCGAGGGACTTCAGAACGCCGCGCTCCTGCTCGGCGGACGCCCCTGGCTTCGCCGCGTGCAGCGTCTCATCGAGGACGCGAGCACTGAGCCGCGGGTGACACGACGCATGGCGCGGGAGCTGCGCGAACTGCGGGCCCTGCTCCACCTCGAGCACGTCCACGATCCGGAACGGCCAGAAGCAGGCTATTTCGCGGAGTTGGATCCCGCCGAGCCGTATGTCGAAGAGATCTGCCTGATGGCGGACACGCTCGATGACGCGCTCGAGACAGAGCTCGGCGACGCCCAGCACGCAAAGCTGGCGGACGAGGCGGTGCTGTCATGAGCGGGGTTCAAATCGACCCTTTGGAGACCGCACTGGGGAGGTACTTCGAATGCCGCGGAGATGCCTGTGCCGAACTGCCGGCGGTCCTGGATCACTTCAAGAACGATCCGGATCTCAGCAAATGTGCCTATCGCCTGCAGCGCGCACTGCAGTCCTTTTCGATGATGTCACGGCGCGAGGAGGTCGATCTATCCCGCCTCCTCCGGGCCCTGGAGAGGGATATCACCGCCGGAACGTCGCAGCGATACATCGATGACGAGTACTGCATGTCTGGTGGCGGCTATGAGACCTGCCTCACCGAGGTTGCGAGGAAGCTGTCAAAGATCGCACACCCGCTCCGCGAGCTTCGGATCGCATGGTACCGAGTGCAGCAAGCAATCGCCGTCGATCGCGAGCTGCTCCGCCTGCGCGGATGAGGCCAGGCTCGTGCCGCTTCTCTTGCGGCGCGGGCGCACGGATCCGGTCCCGCCGGATATCGGTGGACAGATCCCGAACGGACATGACACCGGCCGTACACAAATGGGTTGCCACGGCGGACACAGCCGTGGCACACATCCTTACACACCAGAGTCAGTCTCGGTGTCAGAGCCGTTTTTCCTTTGGAATCCGGGCCTTGGGGGCGAGAGTCCTGTCCCTACCGCCGGAGCCATAAAAAGCCCTCTAGGTCAGAGACTTAGAGGGCTTTT